>SCRC01000116.1 GCA_004297945.1 Candidimonas sp.
GCGACCGCTTTGAGCTCGCGTTTGTGTTCACCCATCGGGCGATCTCCTCAATCCGCTGAAAACCAGCATGAATCCTCATTTTGCACCAAATAAAATGGGTTCAACTGAGGAAAGTAGGATGAACCGGGCCGTGCCACCGTTGCCGGAAAACGCGATCTGGAAAATGAAGCGCTGGTGCCTGCTGCCGGACAGCTGCGTCCGGCGCTTGTCGCCGGCGCGCTGCGACGTTGGCTGGCGCAAACGGCACACATTGATCTGCCCAGCCCGGAATGCCAACTGACCGCACCGGCGGCAATCGAACCTGGTGCGCTCACGCGCCGCCCCTACTTCTGTTCGGGCTGCCCGCACAATACCTCGACCAAAGTCCCTGATGGCAGCCGGGCGCTCGCGGGCGTCGGCTGCCATTACATGGCCACCTGGATGAACCGGAACACCAGCGGCCTGACGCAAATGGGCGGCGAAGGCGCCGACTGGATCGGCCTGTCGCGCTACACACGCACGCGACACGTCTTTCAAAACATGGGTGAAGGCACGTATTTCCATTCCGGCTATCTGGCCATTCGCCAGGCGATCGCCGCCGGCGCCAACATTACTTACAAAATCCTGTTCAACGACGCCGTGGCCATGACGGGCGGCCAGCCTGTCGATGGGTCGATCAGCGTCCCGCAAATCTGCCAGCAAATGCTCGGCGAAGGCGCAAAACGTGTCGTGATCACCACCGACGAGCCCGAAAAATACCGCGGCGTTGCGCTGGCGGCCGGCGTGGCTGTCCACCATCGCCACGACCTGGATCGCTTGCAGCGCGAACTGCGCGAGGTTGCAGGCGTTACCATCCTGATCCACGATCAGGTGTGCGCCGCCGAAAAACGCCGGCGCCGCAAGAAGAAAGCCTTTCCCGATCCGGCACGGCGCGTGTTCATCAATACAGCGGTGTGCGAAGGCTGCGGCGACTGCGGCACACAGTCCAACTGCCTGTCCCTGACGCCAGTCGAAACACCTTTTGGCCGCAAACGCGCCATTGATCAATCCAGCTGCAACAAGGACTATTCCTGCGTAGACGGATTCTGCCCGAGCTTCGTATCGGTTTTAGGCGGCGCGCCGCGTAAGGGAACCCGCGGCACGCCAGATCGCGACCCATGGAAGGAACTGGACGGCGCCCTGCCCGAGCCCGTTTTCAAAACCTATCGGGCCACCTGCAACATCATCGCGGCCGGCATAGGCGGAACCGGCATTGTCACCGTCGGCGCGATTCTTTCAATGGCTGCGCACCTGGAAGGCCACGCGGCTTCAATACTCGATATCACCGGCCTCGCGCAAAAAGGCGGCGCCGTCATCAGCCACATTCGCCTATCAAACAGCGCGCAATCTTCCGGCGCGGTGCGCATCGACGCACAACAGGCCGACGTGGCGATTTTCTGCGATGCCGTGGCCGCGACGAATCCGGAAACACTCGCCGTGCTCAAACACCAGCACACACTGACCGTGCTCAATACCTATCTGGCGCCTACCGCCGAATTCACGCGCGACCCGGATGTCGACTTCAACCCGGAGCATCTCATACAAACCATCCGTGCGGCGGCGGGCGCGTCAGCCACCCACCAGATCAACGCCCAGGACCTGGCGGCCCGGCTCTTTGGCGACAGCATCATGGCCAATATGATGATGTTGGGGTTCGCCTGGCAAAGCGGCGCAATCCCCGTTAGCGCGGCCGCCATTGATCAAGCGCTTGTACTGAACGGCGTTGCGGCACAGGCCAACCAGGAGGCCTTCATAGCCGGACGCATGCTCGCCCACAAACCCGAAGCACTCGCACAGCTGGCCCGGCCCGAAGCCCAGGCAGTGCCGGTTCATTTCCCCGAATTACTCGCCAAAATAGTCGAACGCTGCCGAGCCGACCTCAGCGCCTACCAGAATGCAGCCTACGCCAAACGCTATACCGATGTCGTCGATGCCGTGCTTGCCGCCGAGCAGCGTTGCCGCCCCAATGCCAAGCCGGTGCTCGCTGTCAAAGTGGCCCAGGCCCTGCACAAACTCATGGCCTACAAAGACGAGTATGAGGTGGCACGTCTCTTTACCAACGGCGAATTCCGACGAGAACTGAGCGAGAAATTCGAAGGCGGCTTTACGCTGCAATTCCATATGGCACCACCCTTGCTCGCACGCCGCGACCCCGCCACCGGCATTCCACGCAAGATAAGCCTGGGTCAAGGCACAGAAAAAGTACTGGCCGTTTTGGCCCGCTGCAAAACCCTGCGCGGCACCTGGCTGGATATTTTCGGATACAGCGCTGAGCGCAAAATAGAACGAAAACTGATCGACGACTATCGCCAGGCGATCCTGGCCGCGGCCGAGAAGCTTGACGAAGGAAATTTCGCAACGCTGCTCGCGCTGGCCGAATTGCCACAAATCGTGCGCGGCTACGGCCACATCAAAATGGCCAACATCGACCAATACCAGGCCAAGTTCAAGGTTTTGCAGGAGCGTCTGTGATGGAGCACCTGTGATGGAGCACCTGTGATGGAGCGCCTGTGGCAGAGCGCCTGTGGCACCCACAAGGGGTGCCGCTACATTAGACAGGTGCGTTTTGTAGCGGCAGCCCTCGTGGCTGCCATAAGCGTCCTAGAAATATCGCGACGGTTATCAACGATTTGGCACCCACAAGGGGTGCCGCTACAAACCCATGCCACACCATACGGCAAGGCGGCGGGGCTTCAGGCGGGCCAGGCGAACTTGAGTCCGCTGCGCCGAGCACCTGGATTGGGGAGGCAAGGGGCGCGCTGTGTGAGCAACGCGCTTTGACCCGTCCAGTGGACGGGTCATGTTGCGAGTTTGCGCCCCGCCCCAATCCAGGTGCTTGGCGCAGGCAGCCCTGGCACCGCCAGGGCCGGACGAGGTGAGCGGGCACGCCTGAAGCCCCGCCGCCGTTTCGCCTATAGCAATGTCGGGGCAACCGCTATGGCACCCACGAGGGGTGCCGCTACAAAAACAGATGCTACAAAAAC
>SCRC01000117.1 GCA_004297945.1 Candidimonas sp.
GAGTGACGGGGGTTGGGTTGGTTTGAGGGATGAGTGATGGGCTTCAATCGGCCATATCCGGACGTTCGTGGACGGCAGATTCTCGAGACCATGCGCGGCTCCGTGGGGACTCCAGTTCCTCTCTTTCGACTGTCGTATATCCTGAAACATCGGGCCGGCCCGAAACATCCCCTACATGCGCCCCAAGCGCTCCAATAGCAACACGCGTTCACGTTCGTTGCCAGTCCAGACTATAGCCTGACGCAGGGCCTCGCGCGCTTCCTCAATGCGATCCAGGCGCTGTAGCAGGTCGGCCCGCGCGCTGGCCCACCAGGGATAGCCGGCCAGCGGGAGCGCCTCCACCAGCGGGAGTGCCTGCCCAGGCCCGATCGCGTGGCTCAGCGCAACGGCGCGGTTAAGAGCAACGACTGGGCTGGGTTGCAACGCGAGCAGTGCGTCGTAGAGCCGCAGTAAATGAGGCCAGTCGGTGTCTTCGGCGTGGATGGCACGGGCATGCACCGCCGCCAGCTCGGCCTGTAGGGTGAGAGTACCCGGCCCCTCCGATCGCAGTGCATTCAAGGTGCGGCAGCGCGCCAACGCAGTCAGACCGCGTCGCACCAGCAGGCGGTCCCAGCGGCACCGATCCTGTTCCAGGAGCAGCACTGGACGGCCCAGCGCATCAGTGCGTGCCGGCAGTCGTGAGGCTTGCAGCTCCATCAACGCCTGTAGCGCCTGCACGTCTGCGTCCATCGGAAGCAATGCAGCGAGATGTCGCGCCAGTCGCAGGGCCTCGTGACACAGAGTCGGCCGCGTCCACTCGGCCCCGCTGCTGGCGACATAGCCTTCGTTGAACATCAGGTACAGCACCGTGCAGACGGCATCCAGATGCGCGGCGCGCTCGGACGCCGGCGGCAGCTCAAAGGGTTCACCGGCCAGCTGCGCCTTAGCGCGCGTGATGCGCTGAGCGATAGTGGCCTCCTTGGCGAACAGGGCGCACGCGATTTCGGCCACCGTCAGTCCAGCCACTAGGCGTAAGGTGAGTGCCCATTGCGCCTCACGCGCCAGCTTGGGGTGGCAAGCGATAAACATCAGCCTCAACGCGTCATCGCCTACTTCGTCGGCCTCGTCGGCCAGCAACAAGTCCAGCGGGTCTGGCGCGAGGTGAGCCCCGCGCGCATCGGCGTCATCGCCCAGCGCTTGCTGCTCCCGCGCCGCCATCTGCGCATGGCGCATTCGATCTAACAGGCGGTGCTTCGCGGCGGTCATCAGCCAGGCGCCAGGGCGTTCAGGCCAACCCTCGGCCGGCCAGTGTTGCATCGCTGCCACCAACGCGTCTTGCACGCAGTCTTCTGCCAACGCCAGATCAGCACCTGCGCGCAGCAGAGCCCCGGTAATGCGCTTGGCTTCCAGGCGCCAGACGGCCTCGATGGAAGGCGTCATCCGCACTGCTTGACAGCGGCCAACTGTTCGCGGATGATGCGCTCGGCATCTTCGGGTGGCAGGTCGATGCCGCCCATCAACGGGCGCACCTCGATGCAACAGGGTTGGCCAGGGAACGGCGCCGGAAAGCGCTGCGCCCAGGCCAGCGCTTCGTCGTGCGATCGCACATCGATCAGCGTGTAGCCGGCAATCAGCTCCTTGGTCTCGGCGAAGGGACCGTCCATGACGCGCACCTGACCAACGGCGTCGTACTGCACGCGAAATCCCTGACTGCTGGGCAGCAGGCCGGCACCATCGAGCAACACGCCGGCCTTAGCCATTTCGTCGTGGAAAGCCATCATGCGCGGCACGAGCGTAGGGTCATCAGGGAAGTCGCCAGCCTCGCTCATTGCGGTGGAGCGAACTTGGATCATATAACGGGGCATAGAAGTCTCCTAAAATGGTTTACCTTACACGACGAACGGTGGCGGCACATTTCGACAGGCCCCCTCAGTTTTCGGGGTTGCACAACTCCAGCAGGCAGCTTTGCGGGGGCGAGATCAGGGCTGCGAATGTCGCTCCGGGCCGAACCCAGCCATTAAGATACGCTCCAGCTTTATCTTAATATAGCGTCACATCATCAGGTGGGATGGCTCACCCCCAAAAATTATTCATGGATTCGATAACCCACATAGCGATGGGCGCGTGCATTACTGGCACCATTCTTGGGCGCGCTCATGGCCGCAAAGCCTATGTGGCAGGTGCCGTGCTCGCCACTCTGCCCGACTTGGACGTGTTTATTCGCCACGGTAATCCCGTGGCGGCCATGATCAGTCATCGCAGTTTTTCTCATTCTGTGTTTGTGCTGACGGCGCTTGCTGTGGTGCTGGTCTGGGCTGTGCGGCGCTGGCGTCCGGCGCAGGGCTATGGGGCAGGCCGGCTGCTTCTGGCTGTGTGGTTAGCGCTGATCACGCACCCGCTGCTGGATGCCTTTACCAGTTATGGCACACAGTTGTTCTGGCCGTTCAGGCCCGTGCCCACGAGCTGGTCCAGCATATTCATCGTCGATCCGTTCTACACCCTGCCCCTGCTGCTTGCGGGCGTGGCGGGTCTGATTGCCGGGGCCACGCCACGCACTTTGCGCGCGGCACATTGGGCGCTGGGGATCAGTGCTGCCTATCTGGTGTTGTCCGTAGGCGTGAAAACCACTATCGATGCGCGTGTGCATGCACAACTCGTGAACAAAGGCGTTGCGGTCCAGGCCATGTTCTCCACGCCGGAGCCTTTCAGTATTCTGCTGTGGCGGGTTGTGGCGCGCACGAACGACGCTCATTATTATGAAGCGATAGCCGGCCTGTTCGACCACCAGCCAGCAGAGATCATCGAGCAGCCGCTGCATACCTCCATGCTTCTTGCAATGCCCAAACTACCCTGGCTGACAAGCCTACAGTGGTTCACAGGCAACTGGTTGCGATATGACGAGATCGGCGGTCAACTGATTGCCACCGATCTGCGCATGGGGCTGGGGGTGGGCTATTACTCGTTCCGCTTTCGCCTCGCCGAACGCAAGCCCGACGGCACATGGCGGGCGGTCACGCCCACGCGCTGGCATTCGCCGCCGACGCTGGGCGCGCTGTTGATAACGTTGCACCGAATCTGGCGAGAAACGCCGCCATTGCCGCTAAGCGTATGGGCTCGAACCATGGAAGCCCATTAGCTGATGATTGATGTTGGGGTCGAGATCTACGCATGTGCATGGCGGTGGCACCCACAAGGGCTGCCGCCACAAAAATGGCAGCCACAAGGGCTGCCGCTACAGAATTAGATCGTCTAGCAGACGCAAGGCGACGGCGGCCCAGGTGGGCGGGCGAGCTTGAGTCCGCTGCGTCAAGCGTCTGGATTGGGGAGGCAAGGGGCGCACTGTTCGAGCAAAACGTTTTGACCCGTCCAGTGGACGGGTCATCTTGCGAGTTTGCGCCCCGCCCCAATCCAGGCGCTTGACGCAGGCAGTCCTGGCAACGCCAGGACCGGACGAGGTGAGCCTGCACGCCTGGGCCGGCGTCGCCGTTTTTGCAAGAATCATGTAGGTAAAGGGCGATGGCACCCACAAGGGGTGCCGCTACAAAAAAGCACGGCGCCCCTTCAACAGCTCCAGAAACTCCTCAAACACCTGATTCTCTAGGCGCTCAGACAAATCAACCACCACCGACCGCGAATAATACGGGCTCATATCCAACCCCACCCCAACGCCAATGATCTCAACCCCCTGCCGCCCACAAGCCCCAATCACCGCCTTCAAATGGTTATCCAGATAAAACGCATCATTCGCCTGATTCGTCGCGCTATCCATCGGACAGCCATCCGAAATAACCACCAGTATCCGCCGCTTCTCATTGCGCCCAAGCAAACGCTGACACGCCCACTCAACTGCTTCGCCATCAATCCCCTCGCGGAACAAATCCGTCTTCAGCAAAGCCGCCAACGGATGCCGCGCGCGACGCCAGGGCATGCTGGCCTCCTTAAACACCAAACGGCGCATCTCATTCAAACGGCCCGGCGCCGCAGGCCGACCCTGGCTTATCCAATCCTGCCGCGCACGCCCCCCATTCCACGCCGAGGTCGTAAAACCCAATATTTCAGTCGCGACACCGGCCTGTTCCAGCGCACGCATCAACACGTCGAGCATCACTGCAATCAGCTCCGCATGCGGCTTCATCGACCCCGAACAATCAATCAGAAAGCCAAGCGTTGTATCGGCCACCGGCACGTATTGATCTCGACGAAATATCCGCCGCTCAGCCGGCGAACTCACCACCTGCGCCAGACGCCGGCCATCGATCACGCCCTCTTCCTGACCGAAACGCCAACCGTCGCGCTGCGGATGCGCCAGAATCGCCCGCAAGGAATTCGACAAGCGCTGCACATTAATCCCTTGCTCGGCCAAGCGCCGATCCAGCCGCTCGCGATACTCCAGCAACAAGCCCGGGCGGATCAAATCAGGGGCATACAGCTCCTCGTCATAACGCTTCGTAAATATCCGATAGTGGCGCCGGCTCGCTTCGAAGACCGCACTTTCGCCAGTCTGAACGACGGCCGTGCTCTCGCTTTCTTCCTGTTCAAAATCCAGCCACAAGCCAAAGGTGCCCGGCCGCGCCGTTGAGCTTGATGGCTCATCTTCATATTCGCTTTGCACACGCTGCGCTATATCGCGCGCTATCTCCGTGGCGTGGATGGCGAACTGCGCTTGATCGTGGCGGCAGCGCCGTATACCGGCCAGCGCATGTCCCAAAGCCGGCGCCAGAGCCGCGCGGGTCGGCTCAAGCAAATCCTGAACCGGCCGAGGCAATTCAAGCGAAGTCAGGCGGCTCCAGACGATCTGCGATAGCGCGAACATCAATATCCCTAAGCTCGTTTCGGTCGACCCGGAGTTTAAAAATTCGGCCGACCAGGCGCGGTAGCGTTGCTCCAGGTTTTCACGCACGCCCGGCAACTCCTCGGGCGCCAGAGACTCCACACGCAATTGCTCAAGCCATTCGAAAATCCAGCGCTCGATGAGGCCGGCCGGAACCAGGCTTTGGTGCAATACCGGATCAGAAAAACGCAAGCGCAACGCCAGGCTATCGGCAAGCGCCCGGTAAGCGGGCAAGGCATCGACACCCGGATTGATACGTAAATGCGGCGCATATACCGGCGCCGGCCGTTGATCGTCATACAGCCGCCCACCCTCGAAATGCCATTGCGCCAGGCCAGTCGCGGCGCGCAGCATTGCGACACATAACTCTTCGAGTTGCTGTTGATGGCGCGATCGCTGCTGCATATCACCCACGGCAAACCCTCAACCCGGCAAGGTCAGATGCGATTCGAGGATCTCGTCGTTAAAACTGCGCTGGTAATACTCGGCGACGATGGGACGCTCGACCTCTTCGCATTTATTCAGGAAGGACAGTCGAAACGCCAGTTCGACATTGCCGAAAATCTGACTGTTTTCCGCCCAGGTAATTACGGTGCGCGGCGACATCAGCGTGGATAGATCGCCGGTCTCGAAACCTTTGCGGGTAAGGCTTGCCACCTGCACCATGGCGCCGATCAAACGCCGGCCAGGCTCGGTATCCAGTTCGGGCACACGCGCCAGCACAATCGCGGCTTCTTCGTGCGCCGACAGGTAATTAAGAGTCGCGACAATATTCCAGCGGTCAATCTGGGCATGATTGAGCGCCTGAACGCCGTGGTACATGCCATTCAGATTTCCCAGGCCGACCGTGTTGGACGTGGCAAACATCCGAAAGTAAGGATGCGCCTGTATTACACGGTTTTGATCCAGCAGGGTAAAGCGCCCTTCACGTTCCAGAATGCGCTGTATCACAAACATGACATCGGGCCGCCCGGCGTCGTACTCATCGAAAACCAGAGCCACGGGCCGTTGTAGCGCCCAGGGCACAATACCCTCCTGAAACTCGGTAATCTGCAAGCCGTCGCGCACCACAATGGCGTCTTTGCCGACCAGATCCAGACGACTGATGTGCCCATCCAGATTGATGCGCACGCAAGGCCAATTCAGGCGCGCAGCAATTTGCTCTATATGAGTCGACTTGCCCGTGCCGTGCAGTCCTTGCACCATCACGCGCCGATTGCGGGAAAATCCCGCCAAAATAGCCAAGGTTGCGTCAGGATTGAATCGGTAGACGGGGTCGATTTCTGGCACATGCTCATCGCGCGCGACAAAGGCCGGAACCTGAATATCAATGTCCAACCCAAACAGGGCCTTGGCCGAAACGAGGTGAATGGCCTGTGTCAATGTGCTGATCTCGGGCATGACAAATTCCTGATTAAAACGATGTTAATCGCCATTGCTGTTGGCGGCCTCAATCGCAGCCAGGGCCTGGGCGGCCCGCTGCAAGGCCGGCAGGCTTTGCAAGGATTTCTCGGCCGTCATGCGCATGATGGGCGCCTGGATGGCGACCGCAACATTCGATTTGCCCCGAGATGCCGGCACCAACACCGCCACACACAGCAAACCCGGCAGAAACTCTTCATCATCCATGGCGTAGCCGTCGCGACGCACGCGTTCGAGCTCGCTATCGACCTGATCGTAGGTCGTCAAGGTCTGCTCTGTATATTTGGCCAGGGGCGCATGCGCCAGCAAGCGGCGGCGCTGCGATTGAGACATTTGCGCCAGAAACAGCTTGCCGCTTGCCGAGCAATGAACGGGAACACGCGAGCCAGGATGCAAATAAAACCGCAGCGGCGCTATGGTTTCAACACGATCCAGGTACAACACCTCGCTGCCCGCGCAGGTCGTGATATTGCAACTTTCACCCACCTCTTCCACCAATCGGCGCAATACCGAGTGGCGGGCGCCGTGCACGGTATTATTGAGCAGCAGGTTCTCAGCCATTCGGCGCAAGCGTACGCCCGAGCTGTACTGGCGCCCATCGCCATCGCGCTGGATCATGCCAGCCCCTTCAAGCTGCTGCAGCATGCGATGCAACGTCGGCTTTGGCAGGCTCAATTCGTCAACCAGGCTTTGCAAGGAAAACAATTGATCTTTCTGCGCAATCACCTCGAGCAGCGCGAATAAACGCATGGTGGGCGTGTTTCCGTCGATTCGATTCTCGGCGATAATGGAGGAAATGCCAGTGTCCATAGAAATCCCAATAATAGGAATAAATTGTACCGTTTTTTAGTATTTTATGTTGACTTGAACGCATTTAGGGCATAAATTTTATAAATATTAATTTACGTAACAACAACCCACGTAGCGGCAGCCCTTGTGGCTGCCATTTCATCACCTTATCTGTACAAAAAAAACAGGACGCGGCAGGATGTTTCACCGATGAAAATAGGGATCGCAGGAGCGGGATTATTGGGCCGCCTACTGGCTTATTTGCTTTCCCGGCAAGGCCACGAAATTAGCGTATTCGACCCGGGCAGCGGCCCAGACGTTCGCGGCGCCGCCGGATGGACCGCCGCGGGCATGCTCAGCCCCACGGCTGAACTGGAGTCAGCCGATATCAACGTCTTTAACCATGGCTTGCATTCCATAGAGCTTTGGGCCGAAATCATTCCCGCATTATCGCATCATGCCTCGTTTGACCTGGCTGGCAGCCTTTTGCTTGCGCACCGCCAGGACGCCGGCTCCGCGCAACGCATGATTGGCCTCTTGAACGAAAAGGCCCCCGAAGAGCATCGACCGCAACCCTTGCCGCTGCCCCAGCTTGCACAGCTGGAACCGGATATACAAGGGCCATCGCACGCCTGGCTGCTGCCACACGAAGGGCACCTGAATACCGTCGAAGCCATGGAAGCGCTCTACGCCTCGGCCAACGGCGTTCACTGGCACTGGAGCTGCGCGGTATCGTCCTTGTCGGCGCACACTTTGCATACAACTGACGGCGACCATCGATTCGACTGGGTATTTGACGTGCGCGGCGTGGGCGAGCGCGAGAACGCCCCGCCGGCGCCCGCCAACACGATCTCGTGCCAGAATGTACGTGGCGTGCGCGGCGAAATTTTTTGGCTGCATGCACCTGCCGTACAATTGCACAGGCCCATCCGTTTGCTGCATCCGCGTCATCGGGTATATCTGGTGCCCCGATCCAATCATCTGATCGTCGTGGGCGCGTCGGAAATTGAAAGCGAGGATCGATCTCCAGTGTCTTTGCGCAGCACAGTCGAACTGCTGGCCGCGGCTCACAGCGTCATGCCCGGGCTGGCCGAGGCGCGGGTCGTACACAGCGAAACCAATCTGCGTCCGGCGCTCATCGATAATCTGCCGCGCATCGAGCACGAAACCGGGCTGACGCGCATTAACGGCTTGTTTCGGCACGGCTGGCTGATTGCTCCGTCTCTGGTCGACCAAGCCTTGTCCGAGCTGAATTTTGAACGATAATTTTATAGAGTCCTCTGTGAGCCTTATCCGCATTACCGTCAATGGCAAGGAACACACCATTGCCGAAGCTTCGACACTCGAAGATCTGCTTACGATGCTGAGCCCATCTGCGTCACAGGCAAGCTTGCCTATGGCGACGGCCGTCAATGGCAGCCACGTCGCGCGGCAAGCTCGCGCCACGCGCGTGTTAAGCGACCAGGACGCCATCACTACGTTTGAGCCGATCACCGGAGGCTAATCATCATGTCTTTCCAGATTGCCGACACGACGCTTGGCAGCCGTTTCTTCCTGGGCTCGGCCGGCTACCCTTCACCATATATATTGGAACAAGCCATCGCCGCCTCGGGCGCGCAAGTGGTCACGGTAAGTCTGAAGCGCCAATTGACCCAAGGCTGTGGCAAACCCGTTGAAAATAGCCAGGGTCAAGGCTATTTCGAACTGATCAGGCAAAGCGGTGCCCATCTGCTTCCCAATACAGCGGGCTGTCACACAGCTGCCGAAGCGATCACTCTGGCGCAAATGGCCCGCGAAATTTTCGACACTCACTGGATCAAGCTGGAAGTCATTGGTGACACCTATACGCTGCAACCCGACCCGTTCGAGCTGGTGCATGCCGCCACTGAATTGGTCAAGCTGGGGTTCGAGGTTTTCCCCTATTGCACCGATGACCTCGTCACCTGCTATCGCCTGCTCGACGCGGGCTGCCGCATACTCATGCCATGGGGTGCGCCGATCGGGTCGGGCCAGGGGCTGGTCAACCCTTATGCCCTGCGAACGCTGCGTGAACGCATCACCGACGTGCCGCTCATTGTCGATGCCGGCATAGGTTCGCCCATGGATGCGGTGCAAGCCATGGAAATGGGTTTCGATGCGGTATTGCTGAACTCGGCCGTCTCCAATGCCCACGACCCGGTGCTGATGGCTGAAGCGTTCAAGCTCGCCATCGAAGCCGGGCACAAAGCGTATCAGGCCGGCATCATGGCCGAACAGGACATGGCCGTGGCGACAACGCCGGTAACCGGACGGCCGTTTGTTCTGGCCTGATTTGTGGGGGTGGCAGCCACAAGGGCTGCCGCTACGTTTTTGGGGGTGGCAGCCACGAGGGCTGCCGCTACATGATTCACCGGCAGGTTTTGTAGCGGCAGCCCTTGTGGCTGCCACCAAACCCGCGCCGCTTCCGCCAAAAAAAGGGACCCGGTCGGGTCCCTTTTTTTATGCGCCTTCGCGTGACATGCGACGGCGGTCCTGATCGGTCAGGTAGCGTTTGCGCAAGCGGATCGACTTGGGGGTCACTTCGACCAGCTCATCATCCGAAATGAACTCCACCGCATACTCCAGCGTAATTTGTATCGGCGGAACCAGATCAATATGCTCGTCCTTGCCCGAGGAGCGCACATTAGTGAGTTTCTTTTCTTTGATCGGATTGACGACCAAATCATTCTCACGGCTGTGAATACCGATAATCATGCCTTCGTACAAAGGCTCTCCGGGCGACACGAACATACGGCCGCGGTCTTGCAGCTTCCATAGCGCGTAGGCAACGGCTGCGCCGTCATCCTGGCTGATCAGCACACCGTTGCGGCGTTCACCGACCCCACCGTCGCGCATAGGCCCATATTCATCAAAAATATGGCTGTCCAGCCCCGTACCGCGAGTCAGGGTCAGAAACTCGTTATGAAATCCGATCAAGCCACGAGCCGGAATCCGATACTCCAGACGCGTACGGCCACGCCCATCGGCCACCATGTCCTGCAAATCGCCTTTACGCCGCCCCAGTTCTTCCATGACCGCGCCTTGGTGCCCGTCTTCCAGGTCAACCGTCAGCAATTCATACGGCTCCATACGCACGCCATCTTGTTCCTTGATCACCACGCGAGGGCGCGAAGCTGCCAGCTCGTAGCCTTCACGGCGCATGTTTTCAAGCAAGATGGTCAGGTGCAGCTCACCGCGCCCCGACACTTCAAACACCGTGTCGTCGTCGGTCTGTTTCACCCGCAGGGCCACGTTGGACTTGAGCTCGCGATCGAGACGGTCGCGCAACTGGCGGCTGGTTACGAACTTGCCTTCGCGGCCAGCCAAGGGCGAGGTGTTGACCATGAAGTTCATCGTCAATGTAGGCTCGTCGATATGCAGCATGGACAAAGGGTCGGGATTGGCCGGATCCATCAAAGTGCAGCCTATGCCGATGTCTTCGATGCCGTTGATCAGGACAATATCGCCCGCCTCGGCCTGATCGACCAGTTCGCGCTCCAATCCCTTGAACTTAAGAACCTGATTGACGCGTCCCTTGATGATTTGGCTGTCGGGGCCGAACTGAATCACCACATCCTGCGCGGCGCGCAAGCGTCCGCGATTGATCCGGCCCACGCCGATCTTGCCCACGTAGCTGCTGTAATCGAGCGAGATGATCTGCAACTGCAAGGGGCCATCAGCGTCGTCTTCGCGTTGCGGCACATACTTAAGTATGGAGTCAAAGAGCGGACGCATATCGCCTTCACGCACGTCTTCGGTCAAACCCGCATAGCCGGCAAGACCCGACGCGTAAATAACCGGAAAATCCAGCTGCGCCTCGGTGGCGCCAAGTTTGTCGAACAAATCGAAGGTCGCATTAATAACGAAATCGGGGCGTGCACCCGGGCGATCCACCTTGTTCACGACCACGATGGGCTTGAGTCCCAGCGCCAAGGCCTTGCGCGTCACAAAACGGGTTTGCGGCATGGGGCCTTCAACCGCATCAACCAGCAACAGCACACCATCGACCATTGACAGAACCCGCTCGACTTCGCCGCCGAAGTCGGCGTGTCCCGGGGTGTCGACGATATTGATATGCGTGCCTTCGTATTCGACGGCACAGTTTTTCGCAAGAATGGTAATGCCACGCTCGCGCTCGATATCGCCCGAATCCATAACTCGCTCGGCCATTTGCTGGTTATCGCGAAACGTGCCAGATTGACGTAACAACTGATCGACCAGAGTCGTTTTACCGTGATCGACGTGGGCGATAATCGCCACATTGCGCAATGCGCGATTCATAATTCTTCCTTTTGTGTAAGGGTTGCAGGCAACAAGCCGGCAGGTAAGGCATTGAGTGCAATTAAGGCGGTTTGGGGCGCAGGCATGGTCTGCAGGGCTTCAAGCGCAATGGCGTCATCAAGCGAAAACGGCCCCACTTGTGTGCGGCGCAAAGCGGTCAGATGGGCGCCGCAACCGAGCAGACGGCCAATATCCTGCGCCAGGGTTCGAATGTAGGTACCCTTGCTGCAATGAACCATAATTTCAGCTTGGCGCCCGTTCAAACTTAAGACTTCCAGTTTATGGATAGTGATCGTGCGCGGCGGCCGTTCCAGTTCAATTCCCTGGCGCGCATATTCGTATAAAGGCTTGCCATCGCGCTTTAAGGCCGAATACATGGGTGGAATCTGTTCAATCTGGCCCCGGAAACCTGTTACGGCCTGCTCCAGATCGTCGCCACTTACTCCCTGGAACGAAGCAGGCGCCTGAAAGACAATGTGGCCTGTCAAATCACCCGTATCCGTCTCTTCGCCCAGCCCCAGCGTCGCGTGGTAAACCTTGTCGGCATTGAGCATTGCCGCCGACAGCTTGGTAGCGCGCCCCAGGCAACATACCAGCAGGCCTGTGGCGAAAGGATCCAGCGTGCCGGTATGCCCGGCCTTGCGGGCATCGAGCGCACGCTTGGCTCGCTGTAGCGCATGGTTGCTCGACAAACCCTCGGGTTTGTCGAGCAACAAGACACCATCGAGCACCTGCCCGCGTCGGGAAACCATCGTTTATAGCCTGAGAAAAAAAACGACAGCCCCTTTAGGGCCGTACGTCGGGATCTTCGAGATCCGAAGGAATTGAAGAATAGCTGACGGGCTGATTCGCCCGGTCAATCAGCCGGGACAATTCAATACCACGCTCAAGCTGGCCATCATGCAAGAAATGCAAGGTAGGAACTGTATGAATATGCAAAAGCTTGAACAACAGGGAGTGCAACCAACCAGCCTTTTCATTAAGGGCCGCGCTGGCCACTTCAGGCTCGGCTCCCATCACCGTAAAATGCACCTTGGCGTGGGCGTAGTCCGCCGACAAGTCCACCCCGGTCAAGGTGATCAGCCCGGCGCGCGAAACGTCGATTTCACGCTGAATGAGGCCGGCCAGATCTTTCTGGATCTGGTCGGCCAGCCGCGTTATGCGGCCGGGATTGGGTTTGGACTTATGGCGGCTCATGATGACAGGGTTCGGGCCACTTCTTTGATTTCAAAGATTTCAAGCTGGTCGCCGACCTGAATGTCGTTATTACCCTTAAGGGTAATACCGCAGTCAAAGCCCGACTTGACTTCCTTGACATCGTCCTTGAAGCGACGCAGAGAATCGAGCCAACCGCTCCAGTGCACCACATTGTCGCGCAGCAGGCGAACCTGCGAATCGCGCCGCACTACGCCATCGGTCACCATGCAACCGGCGATGCCGCCAACACGCGAAATGGTGTATACCTCGCGGATTTCGACCATGCCAATCACTTCTTCTTTCTTCTCCGGAGCGAGCATGCCCGACATGGCGTTACGCACATCGTCGACCGCATCGTAAATGATGTTGTAGTAGCGCAGGTCTATGCCGTTGTGCTCGGCCAGCTTCTTGGCGCTTTGCTCGGCGCGCACATTAAAGCCTATCACCACGGCGTTGGACGCAATCGCCAGATTGATATCGCTCTCGGAAATCCCGCCCACTGCGGCGTGGACAACCCGCACGCGTACCTCTTCGGTGGACAGTTTAACCAGTGAGGACACCAGAGCTTCCTGCGAACCCTGAACATCGGTCTTCACGATCAGCTCGAGCGTTTGCACGCCTTCGCCAGCTCCCTCGAACATCGACTCAAGCTTGGCTGCCTGCTGGCGAGCTAGCTTGACGTCGCGGAATTTGCCTTGACGGAACAAGGCAATTTCGCGCGCCTTGCGCTCATCGGCGAGTGAAATCAATTCGTCGCCGGCGGCGGGCACTTCTGTAAGGCCCTGGATTTCAACCGGAATCGACGGGCCGGCGCTATTGATCGGCTTGCCGTTTTCATTGAGCATGGCGCGCACCCGGCCAAAGCTGGCGCCCGCCAGAACGACGTCGCCGCGCGACAGCGTGCCGCTCTGAACCAGAATTGTCGCCACGGGGCCGCGTCCTTTGTCCAGACGCGCCTCAATCACGATCCCCTTGGCGGGCGCGTCGACCGGGGCTTTGAGCTCAAGCATTTCCGCCCGCAGCAGAACGTTTTCCAGCAGCGCTTCGATGCCTTCGCCCGTTTTGGCCGATACCGGCACAAAGGGCACATCGCCGCCGTATTCTTCAGGCACAACCTCTTCAGCAACCAGTTCTTGCTTGACACGGTCGGAATTGGCGCCCTGTTTGTCGATTTTGTTGATAGCCACCACCAGCGGAACACCTGCCGCCTTGGCATGGTGTATAGCTTCCTTGGTCTGAGGCATGACGCCATCGTCGGCCGCCACCACCAGAATAACGATGTCGGTCGCCTTGGCGCCGCGCGCGCGCATCGCCGTAAACGCTTCATGGCCCGGGGTATCGAGGAAGGTCACCATGCCGCGATTGGTCTTGACGTTGTAAGCCCCAATGTGCTGCGTGATGCCGCCCGCTTCGCCGGAAGCCACCTTGGTGCGGCGTATGTAGTCCAGCAAGGAGGTTTTGCCGTGATCCACGTGACCCATGACGGTCACCACCGGCGCCCGTGACAAGGACTCGACTTCGGCCTGCTCACCTTCGTTCAGGTCGAGGAAGGCCTCGGGATCATCCAGTTTTGCCGCGATGGCAACGTGACCGAGTTCTTCGACCACGATCATGGCCGTTTCCTGATCCAGCACCTGATTGATCGTCACCATCTGGCCAAGCTTCATAAGGTGCTTGATAACCTCGGCGGCCTTGACCGACATCTTGTGGGCCAGGTCGGCCACGGTAATGGTTTCCGGCACATGGACATCACGAGCGATGAACTCTACGGCCTGCTGTTCCTGGCGCTCGGGCTGGGCATTTCTGTTGCGTCCGCCACGATTGCCGCCTTTGCCGCCCTTGCCGCCGGGAGCACGCCAGCCATCGCGGCCGGGAGTCGGGGCATCGCCCTTTTGCGCCGGCTTCTTGCGCGCGCTGTCATCAGTCCAGGAGGACGAAACCTCGGACGCCTTGATCGTTTTCTTGACGCCGGCGCCTGCCACACCCGGCTTGGCGTCTTTCTTGACCGCAGCCTTCGCGCCCGCAGGCTTGTGCAAGGTGCCCGACAAGGTGGCGGGATCCGGTTCGGGAGCCTTCAATACCTTGCGGGGACGGCTCAGCATCTCGCGCAGGGCGGCCGCTTCCGCCTCGGAGGCGCGGCGCGCCCGGTCGCGACCGGGATCGACAGCGTCGGTCGCCGGCTTGGATGGCGCGCCGGTTTGGGCCGACGAAGCAGCGGCTTTTAGGCCAGCCTTGCCCTTGCGAGCCGGCTTGGCTGTTGCCAATTCGGGCTCGGCCTCCGGCTCGGCCTCGGGCACAGGCGTCTGGGCGACGGGCTCAGCGTCCGCAGGCGCTTCCGATTGATCGGAAACACCGGAAACGGCCGTAGAGGACGCTACGTCATTGACCGTTTCGGTCGCTGCCGACACGGTCTGAGAGTCATCATCCGCCACTGCTTGCGTCGTCTTGTCGACCGATGCGACCGAAACGTTGGCCGCTTCGACGTTATCGTCGGCAACTGCGCCAGAATCAGTTTCAGGAGAGGAGTCGGCCGCAACCACAGGGCCTTGCGCGGCGGTGTTCTGATCGATGGTATCGGGCTCGTCCGCAACCGCAGATGGCAATTCGGGCAACGCTTCGGCATCGACTGCAGAGGCTTTGTTCGGATCGGCCGCCAGTTCGGAAGGGTCGCGTTTGACGAACACGCGTTTCTTGCGAACCTCGACCTGAATGGTGCGCGAGCGGCCCGATCCGTCGGCCTGCCGTATTTCGGAGGTTTGTCGGCGCGTCAGGGTAATTTTTTTACCCTCGGAGCCGCCATGGGCGCGACGCAGGGAATCAAGCAGCCTTGTCTTGTCCGTGTCGGTGACGTCGTCGTCAACCGATTTAAGCTCAACACCCGCCGAACGCAGCTGCTCTAGCAGCACGTTTGCAGGCATTTTCAGTTCGACGGCGAACTGGGCGACGGTGTTACTCGGCATTCCACTCTCTCTTACTTACTACAGCAATTTCAATAAATACAGGCAAGCTCTTTACGCCTCGTCGTTAAACCAGTGGGCTCGGGCACGCATAATCATCTCGCTCGCGCTTTGCTCATCCAACCCGGTCATTTCCGACAGCTCGTCGGTCGCCAGCTCGGCCAAATCGTCCAGGCTATAAACTTTTTTGTCGGCCAGTTTGGCCGCCAGGTCGGCGGTCATGCCTTCGGACTCAAGCAATTCCGGTGCCGATTGCACCCGCTCTTCGTCTGCGATCGCTTCGGTGAGCAAGGCATTACGCGCACGCGTGCGCAGCTCGTTGATTGTGTCCTCATCAAACGCCTCGATCTCCAGCAGCTCCTGCATCGGCACATACGCGATTTCTTCGAGCCCGGTAAACCCTTCATCGATCAGGATGTCGGCGACTTCTTCGTCGACATCTAGCTTGTCAATGAACGTGCGCCGCAACCCTGTGCGCTCTTCCTCTTGACGATTCTGGCTTTCCTCCGGTGACATGATGTTGATCTGCCAGCCCGTAAGCTCGGAGGCCAGCCGAACATTTTGTCCGCGCGCACCGATGGCCTTGGGCAGATTTTCGGCATCCACCACCACATCCATGGCATGTTTGTCTTCATCGACCAGAATCGATTCAACATGCGCAGGCGCCAGCGCACCTATGACGAATTCGGCCGGGTCGTCGGCCCACAACACGATGTCGACCTGCTCGCCGCCCAGCTCGTTGCGCACGGCCGTGACACGCGACCCGCGCATGCCCACGCAAGTGCCGATGGGATCAATGCGCTTATCGTAAGCTACCACGGCAATTTTGGCACGGATGCCGGGGTCGCGCGCGGCCGCCTTGATTTCCAGCAACCCCTGTTCAATCTCGGGGACTTCATTTTCGAATAATTGCCGAATAAAATCCGACGCTGTGCGCGACAATATGACTTGCTGACCGCGAGCGGTGTGATCCACCTTCAGGACCCATGCACGAATACGGTCGCCGACCCGCATGTTTTCTTTCGGAATCATCTCGGTACGCGGCAGGCGAGCCTCTATTTTGCCGGTTTCGATGATGACATCGCCCTTATCCATGCGCTTTACAGTGCCCGACACGATAGGCTCGCCACGTTCGAGAAAATCGTTCAGAACCTGCTCACGCTCGGCATCGCGGATCCGCTGCAAAATCGCCTGCTTGGCCGCCTGTGCGCCTATGCGTCCGAACTCGATCGGCTCAAGAGGCTCTTCAATATACTCGCCGGCCTGAATGCCTGGGACACGCTCTTGAGCATCGGAATACATCTCTTGCTGATCGGGTTCCTGCAAGCCCGCATCGTCGGGTACGACCAGCCAGCGGCGAAAGCCTTCGTGCTCGCCACTGAGGCGATCAATTGAAACGCGAATATCGGCGTCTTCCTTGAAGCGCTTTTTCATAGCCGAGGCCAAAGCGTTTTCAAGCGCTTCAAACACCACGTCTCGCGCCACATTTTTTTCACGCGCCAGGGCGTCAACCAGTAGAAGAATTTCGCGACTCATCGCTTTTTACCCTTGAAATCTAGAATGGGATCCAGTTTGGCACGATCGACATCATCGAGAGTGAAGCTAAGCACCTGCGCCTGAGCAGACTTCCCCTCAAGCTCGAGGCCAAAAACGGGGGCATCGGTGGTCATGGCATTATCGGGCACGCGCAACTGACCCACGTAGGTCTTGCGGTTATCCATCGCCTCGCGCAGCTTGATTTCGATGCGCTCGTTGGCAAAGCGCGCAAAATCCGCCTTGGTCTTCAAGGGGCGATCGACGCCAGGCGATCCTACTTCGAGACGCTTGTAATCGATGTTCTCAACCTCGAACACCCGCGATAATTGCTTTGAAACCTGCTCGCAATCTTCAACCCGAACCCCATCAGGACGATCAATCGTCACCCGCAAAAGCCCAAGCGGCGCGCGTTCTATATCGACCAGCTCAATATCTGAACTGATGTCCGTGCTGGTCAGTGCCTGAAGTGTCAAAGCGAAAATGTCTGCCATAAACTCAAAAAAAAATGGGCTGTACGCCCGATATTGCCTTGCTGCTGCACCGCTGTTGCGGCGCTGTTGCGTAACACGCCGCACCTGCATGCCGCCAAAAGCGCGAAAGACAAGTACAGTTGTGAAGCCCACTATTCTAGCAGAAATTTACATAAATTCCTGCTATCTCACGAACTTACGCTGGAAAAGCAACATTTGGGTGCGTGAATCCTTGCAAGAGCGTGGTGGCACCCACACACGACTACGGCCGGAAATTACGGCCCTTGCCGCCCGGCACACCCAAATGCGACTCATGCGCTGAAGCGCTTCGCGGCTGCCAATCGTCGCTGCGGCTGGCGGCCGGCTTGCCGCGTGCGCCCGAAGTGCGAGGCTTGGCCGATTTCGATTCTGTCGTGCGCTGTGGTCGGCCGCCCGATTCCGCCGCGTGCTGTGGTCGGCCGCCCGCTTTTGCAGGACGTGGGCCCTGTGCTGGTCGATCTCCGGCCGGCCGGCTCGGGCGATTTCCGGAGGGGCGACTCCCCGCAGGGCGCGCGCCCGCAGGCCGATCCACGCCAACACGATTGCCATTTGCCGCCGCAACGCCTTCCGGACGCGGGCCGCGCGCTGGACGCCCGGGGCCTTTGCGCCGACCGGCTTCGACGCCGCGCTTGCTTGCGTCCGGGTGGCCATTGGCCAAGCCGCCGCTGAACATCAGGCCGGTACCGTAGGGATCCGATGGATAGCTCTGGTTGGCATGGCCTTTGCCTATGCGCCCACCCGAGAGCCGGCCACGGCGGCTTACCTTGGCGCCATTCATGCCGTTGCGTTCCATGGTGCCAAAACCCGGAGGTAATGCGCTATCGTGCGAATCGGGCTGTCTCGACTGGTCATCAACGGCATCCACGTCGTCCGATTCTTCATCGCGCAGCAGCCCCAATTGCACCATCAAGGCCGTCACCAGGGTACCCTCAAGCTCCTCCCACCGACCGCGCCGCAAATTGCGCGGCAAAACGACTTCGCCAAAACGGGTACGGATCAATCTGCTAACCGTCACCCCAACCGCTTCAAACATGCGACGCACTTCACGATTGCGCCCTTCGGCCAGCGTCACGCGATACCAGCGATTGCTCCCCTCGCCACCTAGATACTCGAGCGATCCAAACTGAGCCATCCCATCGTCAAGAGGAATACCCTCAACCAGGCTAGCCTGTTGCGCTTCGCCCAGCTCGCCGAGCACACGCACGGCATACTCACGTTCCGCTCCGTAGCGGGGGTGCATCAGGCGGTTAGCCAGATCGCCAGACGTAGTCAGAATCAGCAGGCCTTCGGTATTCAGATCCAGACGCCCCACCGACAGCCATTTGCCAATACGAATTTTCGGCAGGCGGGCAAATACCGTTGCTCGACCGTCGGGGTCGTCATGGCTGACAATCTCGCCTGCGGGCTTGTGATACAGAATGATGCGTGGCGGCTTTTTGGCGTTGGCGCGGGCCACCGGGCGGCCATTCACGCGCACCTGGTCATTGGCGCCTACACGCTGCCCTATATGGGCGGGCTCGCCATTGACTGAAACGCGACCGGCAACAATCAACTCTTCCATTTCCCGGCGCGACCCGACACCCGCTTCGGCAAGCACTTTGTGCAGCTTGGGCATCAGCGCATCGCTGCCCAGATATTTGCTGAGGCGCTGCGCCATTTTTTCTGATCGATCCAGATAAGCAAGCGCCTGATCGGCTTCTTTTTCGTGGCTCGAATTCTCGGCGCGCGGCGCACGAACGCGGGCAGGTCCGCGGGGTTTGGCCGGCGCATCCGTTGCAGGGGCGGCCGCTTGCGTTGCGGCCTCTGCCGCAGGCGCCTCACCCATCGCATCGCCCCGCCGACGGCGAAACGGCGTCCGGAGCTTGCGGCCACGGCCCCGAGGCGCGGCCGGCTTTCCATCCGATGCCACGTCGGGCGAAGCGCCGACGGCGGCCTCGGAAACAGAGTCCGATGCGGGCAAATTGCCTTCGAATGGTTTGCTGTCAGTCATTTCAGTCATTTTGTGTCAAAGATTCCGTATTAATCTGCGCGTCCGGTAAGGCCGGATCGTCGTCCACAGGGGCTTGTACACCCATTTCAAGAGACAAGCCAGCTATGGCCGTCACTGCATCTTGCGTTTCAAGTTCCGGCAACTCATCGAGCGCCCGCAGACCCAGGTCGTCGAGAAAGGCACGCGTAGTGCCAAACAGAGCTGGCCTGCCCGGCGAGTCACGATGCCCTAGCGCCTCTATCCAGCCACGCTCTTCAAGCGTCTTGACTATCTGCGAAGATACCGTCACTCCGCGTATGTCTTCGATATCGCCGCGTGTGACAGGTTGACGCCACGCGATAATTGCCAGGGTTTCAAGCACGGCGCGCGAATAACGCGGCGGCTTTTCGGGATTGAGGCGATCAAGAAACCGTTGCATTTCGGGGCGGCTTTGAAATCGCCACCCGCTAGCCAGATCGACCAGACTCAAGCCTTTTTCCGCCCAATCAAGTTGCAAAACAGCCAGCAAATGTCGCAAATCATCATTCGAAATTTCTTCCGTTCCAAACAACTTTCGCAATTCCACCAGCGACATGGGCTGATCGGCGCATAAAAGCGCCGTTTCCAGTACACGTACAATCTCGGATTCAGTCATTAATCAACTCGCAGACTTCATCTGCTATTTGCTATAAGTTTCAATAAAGGTTATTATCTTTTTCTTCAGACGCGGGGTGGAGCAGTCTGGCAGCTCGTCGGGCTCATAACCCGAAGGTCGTAGGTTCAAATCCTGCCCCCGCAACCAGTTTTACCGACAGGCCGTTTACTCTTTGTGAACGGCCTGTTTTTGTTTGGGTATGGACCAAAACCCGCATGCACCGAAACCCCGGCAATACCTGCCGGTGCCACGCTGCGTGGGACCGCATGCAAGGCACGGCTCTGTGCGGGGCCGTGACCTATCACGAACCACAGCATCGATACCGGCAAGGTTTTGTTGGAATACACCAACACGGGACGAATCATCATTTCAACTTTCTAAAACTGGCGTCGGTTCTTGGACTTAGAACCCGGCATTCATCCGCCGCACTTTGCACAGGCGCCGCAAGGCATCTGAAATACGCAAAGGCTGACGCTACGCATGCATGTCATTAAAGGTCAACGCAGCACGACCAATAGCCATGCACGCACACCCATACACCGGGACCCAAAGAGCTTGAAAAACCGAGAATTATTGCCGCCGCTGAACGAAACAGGCCGGGAATTTATTAAATCAAGCCCTGTTGTTTTATTGAAGAGCTTTAACATGGGCTGACGCTACAGACCGGGAAGCCGCATACGTAATAAATACGCTAATGGCCCTATTACACCACCACGAAAGCCGTTGTGCAACTATCACCTGCACAACAAATCTCGCGCCTTGCACTCAAACGCCACCGGATCGCCATCGCGCAAAATAAAAACCAGGGCCAAATCGGTGCGGGCCAGGCCTGCGTCAGAGCCTGAATCCCCCACCCAGGGCTCAATGGGATATAGCTGCTGGTGCACCCCATGCACAACGCTCAAACCTTTCTCGCCACGAAACCGGACCAGACCCTTCATACGCAATAGGTCGGCGCCGCCAAGTGGCAGCAAGACACTCATGGCACGCAAAAAGGCGCCGCGCGCAATCGGTGCAATATCTGACAAGGTGAGCACATGCACACCAAAGTGCATGCTCGCGGCCGATCCTGCAGCAGACCACAATCCACTCGCCGATCGTGAAACACCAACAAGCATGTTTTTATGCGCAGAACCGGCCGCCACAAGATCCGCCAAACAAGGCAAGGCTTGCATGTCATATTGCGGCGCATCGGCATTTACCCGCAAGACAGCGGCATCGAGCGTGGGCCGCCCGACGGCGTCGGCCAGATCGGTTTTGCTAAATACGATGGCGTCAGCCAACGCCGCCTGCTGCAACGCCTCGGGATGCCGGGTGAGTTGTTGCGCGCCATGCACGCCATCAATCACCGTAATGCAACCGTCGTACACGTAGCGTTCACATAGGAACTTCTCATATCGCAAGGTATACATGATGGGAGCCGGGTCTGCCATGCCCGTGGTTTCGATCAGTACACGCAAAAGCGGCGTAATTTCTCTGTGCAATGACGCCATGAACAAATCGCGCAAGACATCCACCAGGTCGCCCCGCACGCTGCAACATACACAGCCCGATTCAAGCAATATCACATTTGAATGAACACGCCGGATGAGCCGATGGTCCAGCCCCACTTGGCCAATCTCGTTGACGACTACCGCCATCCTGGCCGCCTCAGGCGCCACCAACACCCGGTTTAGCAGCGTTGTTTTTCCGCTCCCCAAAAATCCTGTCACCACCGTGACTGGAATGCGCTTATCCATATCCATCGCACTTACCATCTGCTATCCGCCCTTAGACTAAAATTGGCCCATGACGCGCTTTTCCATTACCCGCAACCTGAAGGATATTAACGCTGATCAATGGAATCGATTGGCGGGCGACCACCCTTTACTGCGCCTGGAATTTCTGCTGGCCTTTGATGAAGCCCAATGCGCCGTGCCCAACACGGGCTGGGCGCCGCATTACCTGCTTTTACACCGCGGGCAAACGCTGGCGGGGGCCATGCCTTTGTACTTGAAGTCGCACTCGCGCGGCGAGTACGTGTTTGACGCTATCTGGGCCGATGCCTTCGCGCAACACCAACTGGCCTACTACCCTAAACTGCTGGGAGCAATACCGTTCACACCCGTACCGGGTCAGCGCTTGCTGGCCGAAAACCATGCCGACCGTGTACTGCTGGCGCAGCAGGCCATCACGCTGACTCGGGAAAACGGAATTTCTTCACTGCATATTCTGTTCCCTGACGAGGACGATTGCGCGGCGCTCAAGGAAGCGGGGTTCTTGTTCCGGGAAAACGTGCAATTTCACTGGTTCAATCAGGGCTACCGGCATTTCGACGAGTTCCTGGCCGAGATGAGCCAGCCCAAACGTAAAAAAATCAAACAGGATCGCCGCAAGGTACTGGATGCAGGGGTACATTTCCGCTGGCTGCAAGGCAAGCGGATCGACGAAAACACATTGAGGTTTTTTTTCAAATGCTATAGCCGTACCTACATCGAGCATGGCAATGCGCCTTACCTGAACTACGATTTTTTCTCCAGGCTGCACATGCAGATGCCGGATCAATTGCTCATCGTGCTGGCCGAGCAGGATGGTATTCCAGTGGCGTGCGCGCTAAGCCTGTGCAGCAACAACGCCCTATACGGACGCTACTGGGGCAGCACTCAATTCATTTCCGGCCTGCATTTTGAAACCTGTTATGTACAGGCGATCGAGTTCTGCATCCAACACGGGTTAGCCCGATTTGAAGGCGGCGCACAGGGCGAACACAAACTCTCACGCGGCATGTTGCCGGTAAAAACCTGGTCAGCCCATTGGATACGCGACACGCGCTACGCACAGGCCATCGCCGATTTCCTGAACAGGGAAACACCCGCCGTGAGCGGCTACATTGACGAGCTGCGCGAACACAGCCCATTTAAAGAAAAATGAGCCCGCTCCTAACTACCACACCACAAAGAACAACACCCAAGAGGCGCAAAATGGCACCAGACCGAGCGCCACGATCATCGTCGCCCACGCGCGCAGCCAAAAGCGCGAACTGCGCAAGCCGGTCAGGCGCCACACCAGACGCAGGCTCCACAGCAGCGCCAGACCCAGCAGCGTAAAGCGCACGGCTGCCGCCCATCCGATAGGTACTCCTTCATGTTTCAGCAAGGTCAGCGTGGTGGCGGAAAGCCCCAGAAATACGCCCGCGCCGCCTGCCGGGATAAGGCCTTGCGCCAGCTTGTGCAGGCTGTCACGCCCCAGCCCAAACCTGGTGCGCCTTGCGGCAGCGCGCGGGGATACGGCCTTGCCGGCCACGGGCAAAAGGCGGTCAGCCAGCCACAAGGCCATGTAGATGGGGCCGCCTACACACACCGCCGCGCCCATGATGAAAACGAGAATGCCGGCGCCATCGAGCCAAGTGAAACTGTCGTTGACATCAGGATAATGGGTAAGGATGAACCATGGCGCATTTTGCGCCAGCGGCCAATAGATATTGTGGTCGACCAGCCAAGTGGCGCTGGCCTGTTTGATTGTGACGAACCACGGGCTCGCGCTCCACAAAAAGGCGCCCACCGCCAGACCCATCAGGCCAAACACGATAAGCGCCGTTTGCCAGTTGTCGCCGGTCGCGATGTCAACGATTTCGGTTTCGGGAGAACGCGGAGTCAATGCGATAGCGCCGCGGTAATCGCTGCAGCGCCCGCACATATGGCAATCGCCCGACCCTTTCATGTGGCGCAGCGGCACGAGTGGCGCACAATTGATCGAAGCCGTACGGCGCACTGGATTGCGCCATGCATCTTCATCAACCTTGTAATGCCACGGCGCGAGCTTGGCCAGCAGATTGAATACCCCATTGACGGGACACAAATATTTGCACCAGACTCGCTTATTACGACCATATAGCCAACCCACCACGATCGCGCCGGCGGTCGACCCACCCAGCACGGCAAGCACGGCCCAGGGGTATTGATAAACACTGACCAACTGACCGTAGACCGTCGTCAGGGTAAAAGCCACAAACGGCCAACCGCCCCACCGCATCCACTTCGGTATGGCCCGACCGCGGCCATGCTCACTGGCCCACTCCGTCAGCATGCCTTCAGGGCAAAACAAACCGCACCAGGCTCGACCGACCAAAGGCATGGAAACAAGGACAAAAGGCCACCAGACGCCCCAGAAGGCAAACTGCGCGAAGATAGTCAGGTTGTTGAATATAGACGCGCTGCGGCCGGGCAATGGCAAGACCGCCGGGACAATCAGCAAGAACAGGTATACGGCGACAATCGCCCACTGCACCTTGCGCAGCAAGGGAGCATGATCGCGCAACGTGTCGGCAAATTTCGTCGTAACCCGGCGCAGCACCATAGCCATAAGGAAACTCGGCTAAACGGCGGCGGCGGACAAACGCGACGGGCCCTGCGCCCGCACGTCGGCCCGCTTGAGCAAATAGTAGACAGCCAGCCAGTACCCCGCCCATATCAGTAATTCCGATAACGCCGGATAAGCGCGATAGCCCGCGAAATGAGCCAGCACCGAGCCCAGGCCTTGATTGGCGTCGAGCAGCCACGAACTGTCCCATACCGGATCCATGAGCGTGGGCAGAACCCCCAACGAGATCAGATGATCCAGGCCGCCCACCAGCAAAGAACTAGCCAGTAGCAACAAAAGGATTTCCGTTAGTTTGAAAAACCGCCGCCAGGTAATAATGCGCCCGCCAAGCTGCAAGAGACCGAAGGTGGCAAGCGCTGCGGCAAAGCCCAGCACCCCAGCCAGAGACAGACGCCACATGGATCCTGTTGCGTCGCCCGCCGATATCGTGCCATACAGAAACACCACAGCCTCGCTGCCTTCGCGCGCCACCGCACACATGACCAGAATCAGCAGACCCCACCAATTGTCGCTACCGACCCGAGTCTGCGCGCCGCCCTCCAGTTGTTTTTTCAAGGTGCGCCCATGCTGCCTCATCCAGATCACCATCTGGACGACCAGGCCGCACGCCACCAGGGCCATACCTGTTTGAAACCACTCCTGGCCATCGCTCGATAACCAGGAAGCAACCCCCAGCAAAACCAGGGCCAGCGCTACGGCCAGCGCCAGGCCGGCCACGACGCCCCCCCACAACCACGGCAAGCCGCGACGCCCGTCAGGGCTTTGCCGCAGCCATGCATATAAAATGCCCACCACCAACAGGGCTTCTACACTTTCACGCCAGACAATGAAGGCAATTTGTTCCATGATGCAATACCTTGGCTACTTTTTCTCGGTCACGACCAGGACACCCTTGACGTTTTGATGAAAATCGTCGAAGAAGGGGTATTCGCCTGGACGCGAAATTGTTATGACAACAAACGAGGTGACTCCCGCGCCCAGCACTTTTTCCTTGCGCAAAGGCAGGCTTTCAAATTCGACCGGCTCTTTGCTTTCGTTGACCAACACCAGCTTGAATTTTCCGGCCGGGACCGTCAGGCGCGCCGGTTCAAACGTACCTCCCTGCTTGAAAGTGAGCGTAAACACCGGCATTTGATCCGCCCGCGCCATGCCGGCCAGACCGAGCATCAGGCACAACGCCAACAACACCACGCCAAGCCAGTGCGCGTCTGCCAGTTTGCCTTTGCCCTCGAAAGGCGCGTTCAACGTGTTGATCCGCATAATGATCAATAGCCCCCTTTCTTGCCCGTTCCGGCATATACGAACTCATAGTTCAGCTCGAACGTCTTGAACCACGGAGCCACGCCGGTTTCTTTATCTACATGACGGCCAAAATGATTCGTTTTGTTGGCCGTAGGCGGCGAAATGGTGAAAGACAACTTGTATTTTCCCGGGCCTTCCAGCTTGACGTTGTCGCCATAATGTGGGCCATCGTTGGCCACCATGGGCATCAAATCGCCCTTCAATACCTTATCGCTGCCATTTTTCTGCAACGTATACTGGATCACAAGATACGGTGCCCAAGCCCCTTCGGGTAAACCGTTTTTATTGTCCGCCGTGGCGTGGATATCCGCCTCGAGGTGAATATCGGAAATCTTGGCTTCGCGCATCATTCCGGCGGGTTCCATTTCAACTGGCTGCAAATACACCGCGCCAATTTCCAGTCCGTTCAAATCCGAAGGCTTGCCTATAGGATATTCGGCCGACCAGGCCGATGCCGCCAAACCCATGCCTATTGCGACTGCCAACCACTGCTTCACCATGCTTGTTGCTCCGTTCGATTGCTGCGGGAAATAAAATAAAACGCCTGTTTGCGCCTACGCCATTTCGGGTGTGCCATAAAAGTTCAGCAATCGCAGTAGAACAATAAACACAAACAAGATTCGTTCTCATTACTTTAACATAAGAAATCGGACTGATATTTGAATTTTTCAATTAGATTGCGGCATGCATTGTTTCAAATAACTATTAACAGGCGCTTCTGCGCTAAAAATACCGCTCTACAAGCGTAGGATGATGCTTATTCCACACCTATCGGACACCTCCCCATGAACCAACCCATAACAAATATTGCCGTGGTCGGCTGCGGCGTCATCGGGGCCAGTTGGGCCGCCTACTTTCTGGCTAAAGGCTTTTCTGTCGCCGCGACCGACCCGGGCGAGCGGGCCGAACACAATTTGCGAAAATGGGTGCGCGCCTTTTGGCCGACGTTGGAGCAGCAAGGCTTATCGGCCGGCGCGTCGATGGATAGGCTCAGTTTCCACGAAAGCGTGTCCGACGCGGTAAAGGACGCCCAGTTCATACAGGAGAGCGGCCCCGAACGGCTTGATATGAAGCGCCGCGTTATCGCCGACATTGAAGCGGCCTCCCCGTCCGACACCATTATCGCCAGCAGCTCATCGGGGCTGCTGATCAGCGATATACAAAGCGGCGCCCAATTTCCTGAACGGATTGTGCTGGGGCATCCTTTCAACCCACCGCATCTGATTCCGCTCGTCGAAGTAGTGGGCGGCAAGCTCAGTTCACAAGATAATGTTCAACGCGCCATCGAGTTTTACCGCTCAATTGGCAAAAAGCCCATCCATATCCGACAGGAAATAAAAGGTCATGTTGCCAACCGCTTGCAAGCGGCGCTTTGGAAGGAAGCGTTTTACCTGGTAAACAACGATGTGATTTCAGTGGCTGACCTGGACACTGCAATTTCGTTCGGTCCCGGACTGCGCTGGGCATTGCTTGGCCCATTCCTGAACCTACATCTTTCAGGCGGCGAAGGGGGCATCGAACATGCGCTGGAGCATCTGGGGCCGCCAATTGAAGACTGGTGGGCCGACCTGGGACAGGTAACGCTGTCGGCCGCTACCAACAAGAAAATCATTGACGGCGTAAGGCGCGAACTGGCGCCCTACGATGAAATCAAAATGCACCAACAACGCGACGCCGTGCTGCTGACGTTGATGCAGTTGAAGAAAGAATCTGATCAGTTGCCCTAATTCCGTTTCTTGTATTGATGGCAGCCACAAGGGATGCCGCTACACACGTCCATTTGCATTGATGGCAGCCACAAGGGCTGCCGCTACACAGCTATTTCTTCTGATCATTGGCCGCGTTGGGCTTGAATGGAAATGTCGAAAACATGGAACGGGACTGATCGTGCATCTGGTCCTGCATCTGCGCAAACAGATTCTTGCTTTGATCAATATAGCTATTCATCATGTTTTGCAGCACCGGGGTCTGGACATTCATGAACTGAGCCCAGGCTTCGGGGCCAAGCTGATTGCCGTAAAGGCCTTTGGATTGCTCTGCCATGCGATTTTGAATATCCATGAAGGCCTGGATGTTTTTCTCCAGGAACGCGCCCATCACACCTTGCATGGCGTGGCCATAGAACCGAATGATTTGCGACAGCGCCGTGGACGAAAACATGGGGACGCCATCGCCCGCCTCTTCTTCAAGAATGATCTGTAGCAATATGCTGCGGGTCAGGTCTTCGCCCGCCTTCGCATCGACGACCTGAAAAACCTGGTTATCAAGCACCAGCTGTTTAACATCGGACAAGGTGATGTAAGCACTGGTCTGCGTATCGTACAAACGACGATTGGGATATTTTTTTATCAGGCGGATTGCTGCGGGAGATGAAGTTTGCGTCATGACATTAACCGAGTGCGTGAAGGGTTCAGGACGCTGTGTTTGACACAAATGCCTGCCAGACACAGCGTACCGCATAATCCAAGAATACATCAGCCCATATGCAAGCCGCCATTTATCGAAAAATCGGCGCCTGTCGCAAACCCGGCGTCATCAGAGGCCAGCCAGGCCACCATGGACCCCATTTCCTGGGGAGTACCCAGGCGTTTGACGGGAATAGTGGCCACAATTTTTTCCAGCACGTCGGGCCGTATGGCCCTAACCATATCGGTGCCAATATAGCCCGGAGAAATGGTATTGACGGTAATGCCTTTGCTGGCCACCTCTTGGGCCAGCGCCATCGTGAACCCGTGTATGCCGGCCTTGGCCGTCGAATAGTTGGTCTGGCCGAACTGTCCCTTCTGACCATTGACCGAGCTGATATTGATGATACGCCCCCATTGCTGCTCGATCATGCCCTCCATGACCTGCTTGGTGACATTGAAAAGACTATTCAAATTGGTATCGATAACCGCACGCCAGTCTTCCTGGCTCATTTTGCGAAACAGCCCATCGCGAGTGATCCCCGCATTGTTAACCAGCACCTGAACATGCCCCAGATCTTTTTTAATACGTTCGAACGCGTCAACGGTGGAAGCCCAGTCGGCAACATTTCCCACTGAGGCATGAAACGTAAACCCAAGAGCAGCCTGCTCGTCGAGCCACTGCTTGAAATTGCGGCTGGGCCCGCAACCCGCCACCACGGTATAGCCCTCTTTGGCCAAACGTTGACATATTGAAGTTCCAATGCCACCCATCCCACCCGTCACATAGGCCAATTTTCCACTCATTTCCGTCTCCTCTGTACTGGAATCATTCCAGATGCCTGCTACCTCTATTTGACGCCCACCGCGAGCGCCGCTTGTTGCCTGCTGCTTATTCAGACTGCACGAACTTTCACATAGCGCCCAGGGGCCTCTTCGATGGGCGCATAACGCGCATTGCCCAGCCGGGGCTTGGGCCGCAACTGGCGGCCCGAACGCGGAGCCAGCCAATTAGCCCAATCGGGCCACCAGCTTCCCGCATGCTGACTGGCAGTGTCCAGCCACGCTTGGGGGTCGCCGGGAATATCGGTATGCCGATAATCGTTTTGATGAGCCCAGTAATGGCGGCGGTTTTTGGCCGGCGGATTGATGACACCCGCAATATGGCCTGAGGCTCCCAACACAAAGCGCAGGGGTCCGCGCAAGATACGGGTGGAGGCATACGCAGCCGGCCAGGGCACAATATGGTCTTCACGCGACCCATACACGTAAGCGGGCATCTTCAGGCTTTGCAGGTCTAGCGGGTGGCCGTCAACCTTGACCCGACCGGGCGTTTTAAGGTTGTTTTCCAGATAGGTATTGCGAAAATACCAGGTGAAAAAGGGGCCAGGCAGATTGGTGCCATCGGAATTCCAGAACAGCAGATCGAAAGGCGGTGGCGCCAAGCCTTTCAGATAGTTGCTGACCACATAATTCCAAACCAGCTCGTTTGGGCGTAGAAACGCAAACGTCGTGCCCAGCTCCCGTGCCGACATCAGGCCACATCGCCCAATTTGGCGCTCCCGCGTCTGGGCGTGGGCCTCATCGACGAATACGTCAAGCACGCCCGTGTCGTCAAAGTCGAGCAGCGTCGTCAGCAGAGTAAGCGCACTGACCGGCTCTTGCCCCTTGGCATGCGCCAACGCCAGCGCCGACGCCAGCAATGTACCTCCTACGCAAAAACCCAGCGCGTTGACCTGCTTCTGGGCAGAAATAGCACGCGCCACATCGAGCGCCGTTAATACGCCCTCTTGCAGGTAGTCGCCCCAGGTGGCGGCGTCGATGCCATCGGTATCGGAGGCCAAGGGGTTGCGCCAGGACACCAGCATTACAGTGAAGCCTTGTTCGATGGCATACTGCACGAACGAGCTCCCGGGCTGTAAATCGAGTATGTAAAACTTGTTAATGCACGGGGGAACAATCACCAACGGCTTTTGATAAACAGAAGGCGTGACTGGTGAATACTGGATCAGCTGAAACAGCCGGTTCTCAAAAACGACCGCGCCTGGGGTGATGCCTACGTTTTTGCCAATTTCGAATTTGGATTCATCGGTTTGCGACAGGCGCCCCCTTTGCAGGTCGGTGAAAAGATTCTCCACCCCCAAGCGGAACGACTCGCCGCGGCTGTCAATCAGAGCCCGCTGCGCCTCGGGGTTGGTCGCCAGGAAATTAGACGGCGCCAACGCATCGACCCACTGCATAACGGAAAAACGCAGCCGATTGCGCACCGGCTCGGTAGTCTGCGCCGCCTCGACCATACGCTGCATCGCGCGCGCCGACAAAAGATACGCATGCGCCAGCAATAAGGCGCCAGGATTGGACGACCATGCCTCATTGCTAAAGCGGCGATCGGGCGGGCTGCCCAGCACACCCTGCTGCGATTGGGTGCTTACCCGCAGCCATTCACGTGAAAATTCGGCTTGAATTTCAGCCAGCTTGTCCGATGCCACGACCAACGGGACGGGCCATTCAGATGACGTTGATGCGCTCACCTTAGACACCTTATGCAATTGCGTTTCTCTCGATGAATCTTGGATTGCATTTAGGTGCCTGTCAATCGGGGTAAGTCGCTAGAGCGCCGCCGCCCATTCTCCGGTGCCGTATTCAATCACCCGTTAACCACGCCACGGTAGCCATCCGTCCGGAATCGGGTTTGCGCCGATAGGAAAAAAAACGCTCTGGCTCGCCATAGGTGCAACAGCCACTGAGTTCAACCTGCGCCACGCCGGCGGCGTGCAGGCGGCGCCGGGCCAGGCCAGGCAAATCGGCCAGCCATTTGTTATTGGTGACCCCGGGCGCAAAAAAAACGCTGGCTCCGGAATCACAGCCCAAAAATGCCTCATACACATCGGCGCCAACCTCAAAATGGGGCTGGCTGATACCGGGCCCAACCCAGGCGCGCCATTGCGCATCGCCACCCACTTTGGCTCGCAATCGGTTCAAGGTTTGCTCCAGCACACCCTGGGCTAGGCCGCGCCAGCCCGCATGCGCGATACCCACCGCACGTCCCTGGACATCGGCGATCACTACCGGCAAACAATCCGCCGTCATGATCGCCAGAACCCGGCCAGTCGCCGCAGTGACCGCCGCATCGGCCGAGAGCACATCGCCGTCCTGATCGGCATCGGCAACTTCAATGCCATGAACCTGATTCAGCCAGAATGGCTCGGCGGGCACTTCGGCGCGCAGACGGCGCCGATTTTCAAGCACATGGGCGCTATCGTCTTGCGTGCGACGGCCCAGATTCATGCTGGCATACGATCCGGTGCTGACCCCACCGGCGCGCACGGTGCAAAAATAACGCACACCGGGCCAGGCAGGCCCCGTCACACTGGGCAATGTAGGGCTTTCCATCACGTTTGCCATGTTATGTTTTCCAGAACTCGAAGAAAATCATCAGCCAGCGGCGCCTCGAACGACACGCGATCTTCGGTGGAAAAGTCGTTGAAGCTGAGCGCGCGCGCATGCAACAATTGCCGCGTGGCCCCGGCGATTAGCCGGCCACCGTATAAAACATCGCCTACCAATGCATGGTGCAAGCTCATCATATGCACGCGAATCTGATGCGTCCGACCCGTTTCCAGCCAGCAAACCACCTCGGTCACAACCTGACCAGCCTCGGTCTGGCCGATTCGCCTGGGCTCGAAATGCGTAATGGCCTTTTTAGGGGCTATAGGCCGTTCGACCGCCATGCGCACCGGCACGCGGGGGTCACGGCCTATGGCCAGCGCCACCGCTCCGGCCTTGACCACATTGCCGTGCACCAGCGCCACATACTCGCGTTTTACCGTACGATCCTGCATCTGCCGGATCAAATGCGTCTGAGCCTTCTCGTGACGAGCCACGACCAGCAGCCCCGAGGTGTCTTTGTCCAGCCGATGCACAATGCCCGCGCGCGCAACCTGCTTCAATTCAGGAAAACGATAGAGCAAGCCGTTGAGCAAGGTGCCCTGCCAGTTGCCCGCGCCGGGATGCGTCACCAAGCCCGCGGGCTTGTTCACCACGATCCAGTCCGGGCTTTGCGCCACAACCTGGAAATCGACAGGTTCAGGTGAGAATGCCAGCGATTCCGGAGGCAACTGCTCCCACACAGACAGTTTGTCGCCCGGGCCGACGCTCTGCTTGACGCGCCCGGGGTGGCCATTGACCAGCACATGACCTTCCTCGATCCACACCTGCAAACGGCTGCGCGAATGCTCCGGAATCAGCGTAGCCAGAACCTTGTCGAGCCGCTCCGGGCTGGCCTTCAGGGGCAAATCAAACTCGATGAGATCACCGGCGATGGAACTTTCTTTAGCGATATCTGTGTCAGGCATGGCGACAAATCATATAATCAGCCTGCAATGCTAACACCAAGGACATTTTTGTGATTCGTCTAGACCACGATTTATTCCGCTTTTTCAGCCCGAAACGCTTGACACGCGGGACTCTTGTGCTTGTCGCGGCAGCACTGATCGCAGGCTGTAGCGCGTTCAAGCCAGACGTCGACAAGACGGCGGGCTGGAGCGCCGACCGCCTATACAAGGATGCCCGCTCGGAAATGAGCGATTCGAACTGGAAAGATGCCCGCACCCGGCTCGAAGCCGTAGAGTCTCGCTACCCGTTCGGGATATATGCCCAGCAGGCCTTGGTCGATCTGGCCTATGTCGACTGGAAAGACGAAGATTCCGACCAGGCGTTGGCGGCCATCAGCCGCTTTGAGCAACAATATCCGAACCATCCTGGCACGGATTACATGCTCTACCTGAAAGGCCTGGTCACGTTCACCCCACCGAGCGCCGCGTTCAGCAATATCACGCGCCAGGACCCCAGCGAACGCGATCCAAAAGGCCTGCGCGAGTCGTACGAGTCGTTTAATGATCTGATCAAGCGCTACCCCAACAGCCGCTACACGCCAGACGCAAAAAAGCGAGTCGCATGGCTGGTCAATACTATCGCCGAAAACGAAACCCATGTTGCCCAGTATTACTATGAGCGCGGCGCCTACGTCGCAGCAATCAATCGCGCTCAAAAAGTAATCACCGACTTCCAGGGTGTACCTATTGCTGAAAAAGCGCTCTACATCATGGTTTTAAGTTATGGCAAGCTAGGTATGCCGAAATTGCGCGACGATGCCAAGCGCGTGCTGGACAAAAATTTCCCCAACAGCAAATACTACAAACAGGGTTTGAACAAGCCAGTCAATAACTGGAACCCTATCAACTGGCTTTAGGGGTCGGCGCTTACGGGGGGGATGGCACCCACAAGGGGTGCCGCTACATCTTCACCCGGACATCGCGTCACCCGCCGGTATTTGTAGCGGCACCCCTTGTGGGTGCCATTTTACTTGCGTCCGACAAGGGCGCGAAACTACCGATCAACGCACGCCCTGCTTTTTTTCGTAGAAGGCCAGCACCTCGGCTTGCTCGCGGGTGCGTGAGAAGGGCGGCAAGCCGCGCCAGAGCATCTTGCCATACGGTTTTTCGACCAGGCGCGTATCACCCACCATCAAGACTCCCCAGTCCTGCTCCGAGCGGATCAAGCGGCCTGCGCCTTGCTTTAACGCAATCGCCGCTTCAGGCAGCTGATATTCCATAAACGGGTTGCCGCCTTGTTCGCGGCAGCGCGCCAGGCGCGCTTCAAGCACCGGATCGTCAGGTGGAGCGAAGGGCAGCTTGTCAATCGCCACCAGCGTCAGCGCATCGCCTGGCACGTCTATGCCCTCCCAGAAACTGGCGCTACCGACCAGCACCGCATTCTTGCCGGCGCGGAAACGCTCCAGCAAAAGCCGGCGAGAGGTCTCGCCTTGACGCAACAGCAATCTGTTTATGTCGCCATCATCGAACTGGTCCTGCAAAAGATCTGCGATACGATCAACCGAACGCAAAGTGGTGCACAAGACCAGCACCCCACCGGTGCTGGCCCTGATCAAGGGCAGCAGTGCCTCGACAAATTTTTCCGTAAACGCCGGGTGACTGGGCAAAGGCAAGGATTTGGGAACATACAGAACGCCTTGTTGGGCATAATCGAAAGGCGATGCCCAGCTTAGTGCGCGTGCGCCTTGCAAGCCGAGCTGCTGCACGAAATGCGTAAAATCGCCATTCACCGACAACGTTGCCGAGGTCAGTATCCAGGCTTGGTCCTCTTTGCGACAACGCGAAAAAATCCGCGCCACCGACAGCGGCGCTTGATGCAGGCGCATATGATGCAGGCTCTGCTCCACCCAGCGCACCACGCCGCCTTCATCGTCTTGGCCGCTATCCGGGACGGGCCGCAATGCGTTATGGCCCTTCCTGTCCGGCTGGCTCCACCGATACAGCCGCGCGCGGATAGCCAGGCATGAATTGGACGCGGCTTCCAGATCGGGGTGCTTCTCGGTCACGACATTCAGAAGTTCCGAGCACTGATCCAGTACCTGCAGCAGCTCGCTTAAAGCACGGTCGAAGACCTCGGGTTCAGGAATGGCGTCGAAAGTGGCCTTGCGCCCCGGCAACTTATCAACGGGGCCAGCCGCCAGGCGCAGTTCGCGTGCGGCGCTCTCGAGCTTTTTGCCGATTTCACTCCAGTTGGTGGATTCGCGCGCATAGGCCAGGCCCGCTGCCTCGATGGCGCGGGCCAAATCCAGCAACTGATGCGAAGACACACTGGAACCCAGGAAGCGAGTGGCGACATCAGGCAATTGATGGGCCTCGTCAAAAACCACGGTATCCACGGCTGGCAGCAGATCGGTAATCCCCTCTTCACGCAGGGCCAGGTCAGCCATGAACAAGGCGTGGTTGACGACGACCAGATCGGCATCTTGCGCGTAACGCCTGGCCTTCATCACAAAACAATCGCGCAGATTGGGGCAGTCCTGCCCCAGGCAGTTTTCACGTGTAGACGTTACTCGATTCCAGATGTCGGCCTCTTCGGGTACCTGCGCCAGATCGGATTTGTCACCGCTCTTGGATTGCTGGGCAAACACCTGGATGTGGCGCAACTGGGCCATTTCAGCACGCGATTTCAAGGCGCGCTCGTCGCCCGAGAGGCGTTCAAGATGATAGTGACAAACGTAGTTGCCGCGGCCTTTGAGCAGCGCAATGGTAATCGGCAGGGACAGCGCCTCGCGCAGTTTGGGCAAATCGCGGCGAAACAGCTGATCCTGTAAGGTCCGTGTGCCGGTGGACACCAATACCTTGGCGCCGCTTAAAAACGCGGGCGCCAGATATGCCCAGGTTTTGCCGGTGCCCGTGCCGGCTTCGGCGACCAGCATGCCGTGGTTCTGTATGGCGTGTTCGATTGCCTGGGCCAACTCCAGCTGCGCCGGGCGCGGGCGATAGTCGGGCACGACTGCCGCGAAGGGGCCATCCTGGGCAAAAATATCGGAAAGCTCTTGCAGAAACATCGAAAAATTACAATTCTTAATGGATTCAAGCGTGATGATACGCGGGTATTGCACGCGGCCATGCCGGTGTGTGGCAAAATGCCCCGCTTGACCGACGACATATAGATAGCCCCTCATGACTGAAACTTCCATTTCCACGGTGGCCGCCACTGGCCACGACCCCCAACGAATCATCGCGCTTCTGGCCCAAGAGCTCAACGTGCGGGCTTCGCAAGTGGCCGCCACCGTGGAATTGCTCGACGGCGGCGCGACCGTTCCCTTTGTGGCCCGTTATCGCAAAGAGGCCACCGGCGGGCTGGACGATACGGTGCTGCGCACCCTGGAAGTGCGGCTCCTTTACATACGCGAGCTCGAAGAGCGGCGCTCGGCGGTACTGGAATCGATCACGCAGCAAGGCAAGCTGACTGGCCCTCTACAGCAGTCCATCGTGGCTGCCGACACCAAGCAGCGCCTGGAAGACTTATATGCGCCGTACAAACCGAAACGCCGCACACGCGCTCAAATCGCCCGCGAAGCTGGCCTGGGTCCACTCGCCCAGACGATTATCGAGGATACGGCCTGCGACCCTGCCGCACTGGCCCAGAACTACCTAAATCCCGCTGCGGCAATCAACGATGTCAAGGCGGCTCTGGACGGAGCGCGCGACATACTGGCCGAGCAATACGCCGAAGACGCTGATCTGCTGGCCGATCTGCGCACACATCTGTGGAGCACGGGTCTTCTTTATTCCAAGGTTGCTACAGGCCGCGAAGGCGATGGCGCCAACTTCCGCGACTGGTTCGATTTCAACGAGCCGCTGCGTACCCTGCCCTCGCACCGCATCCTGGCCATGCTGCGCGGCCGCCAACAAGGCGTGCTGGATTTGCGCCTGGGGCTTGCCCCTGATCTCGAATCGCAAACCCCGCACCCCTGCGTGCTGCGAATTGCGCGATTCTTAAACATCGGCGCACAGTTCGATGCCGGCGCCGGCCCGCGCTCGCGATGGCTGGGCGAGGTCTGCCGCTGGAGCTGGCGCGTCAAGCTATTGACCACCTTCGAATCCGAACTGATAGGCCGCTTGCGCGAAAGCGCCGAGCACGAGGCCATACGCGTCTTTGCGGCCAACCTGAAAGACCTGCTGCTGGCTGCGCCAGCCGGCCCCAAGTCGGTCATGGGCCTGGATCCCGGCATACGCACCGGCTGCAAGGTGGCCCTCATCGATCCTACTGGCCGCGTGCTCGATACAGCCACCATCTATCCCTTCGAACCGCGCCGTGATCGCGAAGGCTCGATCAATACCCTGGCCGCACTGATCGCCAAACACAAGATAGAACTGATCGCCATCGGCAACGGCACTGCATCGCGTGAAAGCGAAAAGCTGATCGCCGACATGATCGAAAAATTTCCCGCAATATCACCCACCAGCGTGGTAGTGTCGGAGGCCGGCGCATCGGTCTACTCGGCCTCGGAGCTGGCCGCCCATGAATTCCCCGACCTGGATGTCACCTTGCGCGGCGCCGTGTCCATTGCGCGGCGTTTGCAGGATCCTTTGGCCGAATTGGTCAAAATCGAACCGAAGGCCATCGGCGTCGGACAATATCAGCATGATGTCAATCAGCGCGAACTGGCACGCTCGCTCGACACGGTCATCGAAGACTGCGTGAATGCCGTGGGCGTCGACGTCAATACGGCTTCAGTTCCCCTATTGGCGCGGGTTTCGGGGCTGAACTCTACACTGGCCAAAAACATCGTGGCCTGGCGCGATGAGAATGGCGCATTCACCAGCCGCAAAATGCTCCTCAAGGTAAGCCGGTTCGGCGACAAGTCCTTCGAGCAGGCAGCGGGCTTTTTGCGCATTCGTAACGGCGAAAATCCTCTGGACGCCTCATCAGTGCACCCCGAAGCCTATCCGATCGTGGAACGCATCCTGAAAAAACTCAATACCGAAGCGCCCCAGATCATGGGCCGCCAGGGTGCCCTGAAAGGGGTATCGCCCTCGGAATTTATCGATGAACGCTTTGGCCTGCCCACGGTCAAGGACATCTTCACAGAGCTGGAAAAGCCAGGCCGCGATCCTCGTCCGGAATTCAAGACAGCGCACTTCAAGGAAGGGGTCAACACGCTAAACGACTTGCACGTGGGAATGATTCTGGAAGGGGTGGTGAGCAACGTTGCCAACTTCGGCGCCTTTGTCGATATTGGCGTACACCAGGACGGCCTGGTGCATATCTCGGCCCTGGCCGAAAAATTCGTCAAGGACCCGCGCGATGTAGTGCGGGTGGGCCAAACCGTGCAGGTCAAAGTGCAAGAGGTCGACATTGCGCGCAAGCGTATTGCGCTCACGATGAGGCTTAACGACGACGCGGGTCCAGCAAGGCGCACAGCCGAGGCCCGCCAGGGGTCTAGCTCAGCCGGGGTACGGCGCACAGCCCCGGGCAGCCGTACGCCAGAGCCCAGTGGCCAAAGCGCCATGGCAGCTGCTTTTGCAAAGCTAAAGAAATAACGCTGCAGCGGCTGCCAACGCTTTTGGCAGCCACGAGGGCTGCCATGCGATCGGTACGTTTTTGTAGCGGCAGCCCTTGTGGCTGCCACACACTGTCGCCATTGCAACAGGCGCTCACGCCTTAAAACACCACAAGACAGAGGGGGCTACGCGCCATCCAGTTGCGCATCGATGACGGCGGACAGCACATCGAAGGCTGGGCCAATTTCAGCCATCGGCACGGCGGCATAGCCTAATAGCAAGCCTTTTTTCTCACCACCCGCCTTCATATAATAATTGCTCAGCGGCCGCACCACCACGCCTTGCTCAATGGCTTCACGCGTGACTCGGCGATCGTCGACACAGGCGGGCATGGCCAGCACCAGATGCAGGCCTGCGTGTTCGCCCACAATCTCAAGCCTGTCGCCGTAACGCCTGGTAATAGCTGCAATCAAACCAAGGCGGCGCTCGGCGTAAAGGTTGCGCACCCTTCTGATATGCGAAGTCAGATGCCCCTCACGCAGAAACTCCGCCAGAACCGACTGGGTAATCAGCTGGCCTTCGCGATACAGCTCAGCCACCGCGCCGGCGAAGGCCATGGCCAGATCATCGGGAACCACCAGAAAGCCGACTCTCAGGCCCGGGAACAAAGTCTTGCTAAAACTGCCTGCATAAAGCACCAGGCCGGCGTCATCAAGCCCTTGCAACGAAGGCAGCGGCCGACGCCCAAAACGAAATTCGCTGTCGTAATCATCTTCAATTATCCAGCAGCCGTTTTGCCGGGCGTACTCCAGCAGCATGCGGCGGCGCGCCAGACTCATGACCATGCCCAGTGGATACTGATGGGAAGGCGTGACTACAATCAGTCTGGGCGGCGACGCCAATTCTTCGGCCGTCGGGCACATCCCCTCCTGATCGACGCTGATCGGGGTCGCCTTCAAGCCTGACGACAACACCAGGTTGCGCACCCCCCAGTACGAAGGCTCTTCGATCCACACCACATCACCAATCTGGCATAGCAAACGAGTGGCAACATCGACCGCCTGATGTATGCCCGTGGTAATGACCACCTGCCGCGCCGTACTGTTTACCGAGCGCACACTGCCCAGATATTCGGAAACCGCATGCCGCAAAGGCTCGTAGCCACCGGCAGGCGCGTAACTCATCAACTGTGGAGCGCCGCGGCGCCATTGCTTGTTCTGTATGCGCAACCAGGCCTTGAACGGAAATTCCGCCACATCGGGTATGCCCGGCATAAAGGCGCCCGTCTGCCGATTCGAAAAACCCACGTGATCGATCAGATCCTGGCCTCGAGGAGAAAGGCCGCCGCGCGGGCATGGCGCTGACGCATGCCCATCGCCGCGCCTCTTGTCGGATGAGCCTTCAATCCGATCCGGGCTCAAGTCCTCTACATAAGTGCCGCGCCCGCTCGCCGCATTGGCGTAGCCCTCGACCACCAGCTGTTCATACACCTGGATGACGGTATTGCGCGCAATGGCCAGATCGCACGCCAGAGTGCGCGACGAGGGCAAGCGCATGCCCGCCTCCAGATGGCCATCGAGGATGGCACGGCAAATCAGCTGATAAAGTTGCCGATAAGCCGGGCCGCCAGCGCCAATATCCAAACGCTGCAGCAGCCAGTCGGCAAGCGTGAACGAACCCAAATTGGCTCCATAAAAATTGCAAGAATGGCTCTGGATTGTAGACCATAGTCTAGCTATAGTAGTTAACTTCAGCCAATACGATCACCCGCGAGACCCCTAGACATGAACACGCAAAATAAATCCTGGCAGGATAGAAAGTCTGCCTCCATCCCAAACGGCATAGGCATCATGTGCGATTTTTACACGGAACGCGCGCTGAACGCTGAAATCTGGGATGTCGAAGGGCGCCGCTACATTGATTTTGCAGCGGGAATTGCAGTCGCCAACACAGGGCATTGCCACCCCAAGATTGTTGCGGCCATCACCGAGCAGTTGGGCAGGTTCACACACACGGCCTTCCAGGTATCGCCTTATTCGTCGTACGTCGAGCTGGCCGAAAAAATCAACCAATCGACGCCGGGCCAGCACAAAAAGAAAACGGCGTTTTTCACCACAGGCGCCGAAGCCGTGGAAAATGCTGTCAAAATTGCCCGGGCCGCGACGGGGCGCACCGGCGTTATCGCCTTCTCGGGGGCTTTTCACGGGAGGACCTTCATGGGTCTGGCCCTTACCGGCAAAGTAGCACCTTACAAGCTGGGATTTGGCCCCTTCCCAGGCGACATCTTTCACGCCCCTTACCCCAACGCCCTGCATGGCATCAGCACACAAGACTCGCTTGACGCTATCGCATCCCTGTTCAAAACCGACATTGACCCCAAGCGGGTAGCCGCGATTATTGTGGAACCGGTACAGGGCGAAGGCGGGTTCAACGTGGCACCCTTCGACTTCCTCAAGGGCTTGCGTGCCCTGTGCGATCAGCACGGTATTTTGCTTATCGCCGACGAAGTCCAGACGGGCTTTGCCCGCACGGGAAAAATGTTCGCCATGGAGCATTCCGGCGTCGTCCCCGATCTGATGACCATCGCCAAAAGCCTGGCAGGCGGCATGCCGCTGTCCGGAGTTTGCGGCCGTGCGGAAATCATGGATGCGCCAGTTCCCGGCGCACTGGGCGGCACCTACGCCGGCAACCCCCTGGCGTTGGCTGCCGCGCTGGCGGTGCAAGACATTATTGCCAGCGAAAAACTGGTCGAACGCGCCAACATTACTGGCACGAAACTGCGCAACACCTTGGAGGCCCTCAAAGCCACCACCCCGGAAATCGCCGACATCCGCGGTCTGGGGGCCATGGTTGCGATGGAATTCAAACACCCCGATTCGGGCAAGCCTAATCCGGAGTTTACCAACCGGGTACAACAAAAAGCTCTTAAAAACGGGCTGGTTCTGCTAACGTGTGGGGTATATGGAAACGTCATCCGCTTCCTGTTTCCGCTCACCATTCCAGATTCGGTGCTCGACGAGGGTTTGGCCATCCTTGCCGATGCGGTTCGGGCGTAAATGCGGCAGATGTTTAAAAAATGGGGAAATGGCACCCACAAGGGGTGCCGCCACACAACTCACGAGCCGGCTAATGTCGCGGCAGCCCTTGTGGCTGCCAGAACAGTCGTTAATGTTGTAGCGGCAGCCCTTGTGGCTGCCAGAACAGTCGTTAATGTTGTAGCGGCAGCCCTTGTGGCTGCCACAAGCACCGGCAATCCGGACGGATCCTACAGACTGCACAGCCACGTTCGTGTCGTTTGATTTTTTAACTTAACGTTAGCGGGTGAAGAATAATTTTGGCTCACGCACACGCAGAACCTCTGGTCAGTTTCAAGGGCGTTCAAAAGTCCTACGACGGCGTAAATCTGGTCGTCAAGAATCTGAACCTGGACATTCACCAGGGCGAATTCCTGTCTTTGCTTGGGCCTTCGGGCTCAGGCAAGACGACCTGTTTGATGATGCTGGCCGGCTTCGAATTTCCCACCAGCGGCGATATTTTCCTGGACCAGCAGCGCCTGAACAATGTGCCTCCGCATAAGCGCAATATAGGCATGGTCTTTCAGAACTACGCCTTGTTCCCGCACATGACGGTTGAAAAAAACCTGGAATACCCGCTACGTGTGCGCAAGATCGCGCCGGCGCAACGCGCCAAGCGTATTGCAGAAGCCCTGGCCATGGTGCAAATGAGCGCTTTTTCCAAGCGCTACCCGGCACAATTGTCCGGGGGGCAGCAGCAACGCATTGCCCTGGCCCGCGCGCTGGTGTTCGACCCCAAACTGGTACTGATGGACGAGCCGCTAGGCGCGCTGGACAAGCAGTTGCGTGAGCATATGCAGTTGGAGCTCAAGGCCTTGCATAAAAAGCTAGGCATAACCTTTGTGTATGTCACGCACGACCAAAGCGAAGCATTGACCATGTCCGATCGGGTCGCCGTATTCGACCAAGGCATTATCCAGCAAATATCCTCGGTGCATACCTTGTACGAATCGCCCTGCAACCGATTTGTGGCGGGGTTTGTCGGCGACTGCAATCAGTTTCAAGGCGTGGTCCAATCCAACGCCGACGACCGTTGCACCGTACGCCTGGCCTCCGGCATGATGCTCGCTGGCATCAATGTCAATCAAACGCAGGTCGGCGCCACGTGCGTTCTGACCATGCGGCCCGAACGTTTGCGCCTTGTTGACCCCCATGCCTCTCACGATGGCAATGTGCTCAAGGCGCGCGCGCTCGATCCTGTGTATTTCGGCGATCACGTGCGGCTGCGTTGCAGCATCGCCGAGGCGCCGCCTTTTTTTGTCAAGCTGCCGCTTGGCGACAGCGGCACCATTCAATCGCTGTCATACGACAGCGACATTCTGCTTCACATTCCTCCCGAGCACGTCCGGGTATTCAGCCTCTAGCCGTTCCCCTTCTTCACCTTAAATAATTACGGAGATAACCATGAAAACTTACCCACTGCTTTGCACGCTTGGCCTGGCCATTGCCACTATGGCTGCCGGCACGGCGCAGGCCCGCGACCTGACCATCGTGAATTTCGGCGGCGCCAATGGCGATGCGCAGAAAGCGGCGTTCATCAAGCCCATGGAAAAAGAAACGGGCAAGAAAATTATTGCTGTGGCCTATAACGGCGAACAGGCCAAGGTCAAGGCGATGGTGGAAACCAAAAACGTCGTCTGGGACGCGGTTGAAGTCGAAACCGGCGACCTGGGCCGCGGCTGCCAGGAAGGCCTGTATGAAAAGCTCGACTGGTCTAAAATCGGCAACAAGGCCAACTACATTCCCGAAGCCGTGCGCGAATGCGGCGTAGGAACCTTCGTCTGGTCGACAGTGCTGGCCTACAACGCCAAAACCCTGAAAACAGCCCCAACAAGCTGGGCCGATTTCTGGAACGTAAAAAAATTCCCAGGCAAACGCGGCATGCGTAAGGGCGCCCACTACAATCTGGAATTCGCGCTGATGGCCGACGGTGTCGCCCCCAAAGATGTATACAAGGTGCTGGCCACCCCCGCGGGCGTAGACCGCGCCTTCAAAAAGCTTGATCAGTTAAAGCCCAATATCCAGTGGTGGGAAGCTGGCGCTCAGCCTCCGCAAATGCTGGCGGCGGGCGACGTCGTCATGTCCACGGCCTATAACGGCCGCATCGACGCGGCGCAACGTGAAGGCCAGCCGCTGAAAAACGTCTGGAACGGAAGTATTTACGACTTGGACTATTGGGTGATTCCGATGGGTTCTCCCAATAAAGCTGAAGCCGAAAAGTTCATCAAGTTCGCCACTTCGACCGGCCCCCAAGTCGCATATGCCCAGCACATCGCATACGGACCCGTCAACAAGGCGGCCATTTCCAAGCTTAGCCCGAAGATACTGGCCGAACTGCCCAACTCGCCGGCCAATGCCAAGAGTGCCTTGTTCTCCGACAATACATTCTGGACCGATCACGGCGAAGAGCTCGATCAGCGCTTTACCGCCTGGGCCGCTCGCTAATACCTGATCGCTCGTGGTTCTTGCGCAATAAGCACGCAAACCACCTGCAACGGGCGCCTGTGTCGATGACCACATCGGCATAGGCGCCCCCTCAACAGACCGCACCATGACCGCAACGATCCACGATCACGACGCCCACGCCATCCGGCGCGCCATGCGCGCTGGCGAACGCCAGCGGAAATGGCGCGCGTTTTTTCTGGTGGCACCTCTCACCCTGTTTTTATTGATCATTTTCGTTATCCCCATCGGCTCGCTTCTTCAACGCGCTGTCGAAAACCCTGAAGTGATCGCCACGCTGCCAAAAACGCTGGCAAGCCTGAAAGGCTGGGATGGCAAAACAATTCCTGCTGATACCGCGTACGCGGCACTCGCCGCCGATCTGACCCACTCCAAGAATTCAAGCGCGGCAGGCGGCCTGGCCCGGCGGCTGAACTACGAAATCCCGGGCTATCGTTCGCTGATATTCAAAACCATACGTCATATGCCGCTCGCCGCGCCAGATGGCAAAGCACTGTCCGATTCTGAAATTCGCAGCCGCCTGGTCGCAATCGACAAACATTGGTCGGAAGTTCCATTTTGGCAGGCTATCGCCAGCAACAGCAGCGCGTACTCGCCTTATTACTTGCTTGCATCGCTCGACCTGAAACAAAATGCCCTGGGCCAAGTCATCAGGGCGCCAGCGGGCACCTCGGCATTTCTGGATATTTTCGGCCGCACCTTTCTCATCAGCGCCATTGTGACGGTGCTGACCCTGATACTGGGTTTTCCGCTAGCCTACTGGATTACGTCTTTGCCCAAGCGCCGCGCCAATCTGGCCATTATCTGCATACTGATTCCTTTCTGGACCTCGGTGCTGGTTCGGATCGCCGCCTGGATTGTGCTGCTCCAGCGCGAAGGTCTGGTCAACAAGGCACTAATGAATATGGGCATTACCGACACCCCCATTGCCTTGCTGTTCAACCGCGTCGGCGTCTACATCGCCATGACGCACATACTACTGCCCTTCATGATTTTGCCGCTATACAGCGTGATGCAGTCGGTGCCCAATACCTATCAGCGTGCGGCCATTTCTTTGGGCAGCCACCCCTTCGCCGCATTCTGGCGTGTGTATGTGCCGCAGACCTATCCCGGCATAGGGGCGGGCACGCTGCTGGTTTTCATCATTGCCGTTGGCTATTACATTACGCCCGCATTGTTGGGCGGTGCCAGCGATCAGATGATCAGCTATTACGTCGCCTACTTTACCAACCAAACCATCAACTGGGGCATGGCCAGCGCGCTGGGATTCATTCTGCTGCTGGGCACACTACTGCTGTATTCGCTATACCGCCGGCTATCGGGCCGGGAATTGGGGCTGGGCTAGCATGGAAAAAATTCGCACTGCAAAATTTCCACCCTATGTGTCCATGGTGGAGCGTCTGTGGCATTACAGCCATCGGGTCATTTGCCTGCTCGTGCTGATTTTCCTGGTATTGCCTATTCTGGCGATCGTGCCGCTTTCCTTCAGCAACAGCTCCCTGTTGCTCTATCCCATCCACACTTTTTCGTTCAAGTGGTATACCGCGCTCTTTCATTCGGACGACTGGATTCGCGCCACCAAAAACAGCTTTATCGTGGCGCCATCGGCCACCGTCATCGCCACGGTGCTGGGGACCCTGGCCGCCGCCGGGCTGCACCGTATCGAATTCCGCGGCAAGGGCCTGCTGATGGCAGTCCTGATCTCGCCCATGATCGTACCCCTGGTGGTGGTCGGTGTAGGCATCTATCTGTTTTTCGCGCCCTACGGCCTGACCGACAGCTATATTGGGCTAATTCTGGCGCACGCGGCGCTGGGCGCCCCTTTCGTGCTGACCACCGTCACGGCAACCTTGCAAGGATTCAACGAGAACCTGGTGCGGGCCAGCTACAGCCTCGGCGCCAATCCCTTGCAAACTTTCTTTGGCGTTACCCTGCCCATCATCGCACCCGGCGTCATCGCCGGCGCACTGTTCGCCTTTGCAACATCTTTCGACGAAATCGTCGTAACCCTGTTCCTGGCCGGCCCCGAACAAACCACGCTGCCACGCCAAATGTTTACCGGCATACGCGAAAACATCAGCCCCATCATCGCCGCCGTCGCCACAATACTCATCATCTTCTCCACCACCTTGCTGCTCACCCTGGAATGGCTGCGCGGACGCGCCCAGGCCAAGACGGTTGCGTCGTAAGGACGGCGGTTTCGGTTGATGGCAGCCACAAGGGCTGCCGCTACATGAAAATTTTGGCTGGTAACGCCCACGATACGCACATCCACCTTATGACCACCTGATATTCAAGCGGGTAGTGGGCTCTCACCAGAAACTCAACCGGAAGTGCGCCGTTCTGGTCACCAATACGGCTTACGAGCCAGCTCGCACGAATCAAGCGCCTGTGCCCATCAATACAGCAGCCGGCCGCCCCTCCATATTTTCGTTTCCACCAGTTCCCGAAGCGCGACACGACACAACCCTATCACCGTTGTCGTGGCGGCAGAAACCGGCAGGGTATCGCTGGTGCATAGGCACATTTCTCTGGACAGGCCAATCTTGATCGAATGCATGACCACTTCCTTGCGCTGTATTTCTTCGTGCCCGGCCGAGTACGGCAAAATGGTGGCCGCCAAGCCGGCCTTGACGGCCGGTAACAAAATGGCCGAGGTGCTCGCCTCGCCAAACAGGTTATAGGTTAGGTGGGCCTGTAAAAAGGCGTGCTCGACCCTTGAGCGCAATGTATTGGGCAGACTGGGCAGGATAAGCGGCAGCGACGCCATATCTTCAAGCGACGCCGGGCCGCTGGGCAAACGGACAGCGGGATGCGTCATCAGATACAGTTCTTCCAGCAAGACAGGAACAAATGTCATCCCTTTGGGCTTTTGCGGATCGGGAACCAAAGAAAAATCCACACGCCCATGCATGACCAGAGAGGTCAGATCCGCGCTGGGCACATCGACGATTTCCACCACGATCGAAGGGTACCTTTCCCGAACCATTTTCATCAGGCGCAACGCCAGTATTTTGGCGGTGCTCGACGCCATACCGACGGACACATTGCCCGTCACCACACCATCTTTCTTCGATAAAAGGGTGCGGGTGTTATCAACCTGGCGCAATATGGTCTTGGCGTGGCGATATAACAGTTCGCCTTCGTCTGTAGCAAAAATGCCGCGCGAACTGCGGTTCAGAAGCTTTACGCCAAGCTCTTGTTCCAGCAGGGTCACTTGCTGGCTTAACGCAGGCTGCGCAATATGCAGTCCTTCGGCCGCGCGCGTCATGTTTTGCGCTTCAACAATCTTCACAAAGTAATTGAGTTGCCGCAGCTTCATAGCGCATTTCATCCCAAAAATCGCCCATCAAATTACGCCGCACCAGGCATGGTTCTATCGCTTTATTCAGCCTTATTATAAGATTTTCTTATTGATGGCTCATTAAATACTATTTCATTCTTGCCGGCCTATTGCCTAGAATCTAAGCCACTAGACAAAGATGAGGAGACCGGCCAGTGAATTTGCCTCTTGCGGGTTTGAAAGTACTGGACCTGACGCGCGCCCTGTCGGGCCCGTTCTGCACCATGATCCTGGCCGATCTGGGCGCCGAAGTGATCAAGGTGGAACCCACGCCAAACGGTGATATGATCCGCCAATGGGGCCCTTTCGATCATGATATAAGTGTTTATTATCTTAGCGCGAATCGCAACAAGAAGGACATAGGAATCGATTTTCGCCACCCGGACGGCCTGTCCCTGATCCAGAACCTGGCCGTCAAGTCCGATATCCTGGTCGAAAACTTCAAGGTTGGCACCACCGCCAAAATGGGGCTGGGCTACGAACAATTGTCCGCGCAGCGCCCTGACCTGATTTACGCCTCCATTTCCGGTTTCGGTAGCCAGGGTCCAGCCAAGGACTGGGCCGGCTTCGACCAGATCGCGCAAGGCTATTCGGGCTTCATGAGCCTGACCGGCACGCCCGAATCGGGGCCTATGCGCGTGGGCACCGCCATAGGCGACCTGACTTCCGGGATGTGGGTGGCCATGGGCGTGCTGGCGGCCTATATCGAACGCCAGCGCAGCGGCCTGGGCCAGCATGTGCAAACATCGTTGATGGCCAGCCTGATCGGCTTGCTCAGCGTCCAGGGGCAGCGCTACCTGAGCCTGGGCGAGGTGCCCCAACCCTGCGGCAATGTGCATCCGGTCATCGCCCCCTATGGCACGTTCGACACCGCCGACGGCCCCCTCAACCTGGCTCCCGCCACGCAGGATATGTGGGTCCGGCTATGCGAAATACTGAAGACCCGGGAACTGATTGCCGATCCTCGTTTCAAGACCAATGCCGACCGCATGAAGAACCGCATCAAGCTCAAGGAACTGCTCGAAGCCAGCCTGGGTAAAAAAACGCGCATGCAATGGACGCCGCTCATGATCGCAGCCGGCATCCCGGCCGGCCCCATCAATACACTCGAAGACATTTTCAACGACGCGCAGCTACAGGCCAACCACCTGGTCGAATCGATCGACCATCCAGTGCTGGGTGTGCTAAAGCAAGTCGGGCTGCCCATCGCCATGACGGGCATGCCCAACGGATCCGTGCGTTCCGCCCCGCCCGCGCTCGGGCAGCACACCGTGCAGGTACTGGCTGAATACGGCATGGCTCAGGACGAGATCGACAGGCTCGTGGAACGAAAAGTAGTGTATCAAAGCAACTGAGCCGCAACCTTGGGCTCGAGCCGCGAAAGCCAGGCGGCAGGGTAAAAAAAAGCGAGTGACTAAACCCCTTTAACCACAGCAGGAGACAACCATGAAATTGAATCGACTTTTACTATTGGCAGCCACGGCACTAAGCATCACCACCGTGCACGCCGAAACCTTAACCCTGAAACTGACGCACCAATGGCCTCAGGGCGACAGCCGCGACAACGGCGCGCGGTTATTTGCCAAGGAAGTCACCAAACACGACCCGTCGATCAAGTTCCGTATTTATCCGGGTGCCTCGCTGATCAGCAACCCCCTGAAACAGGCCGACGCACTGGCCGACGGTTCGATCGACCTAAGCGTCATTCCGCTAGTCTACGATGTGGGCAAAGCACCCGAATTTTCCATCACCATTTTGCCTGGCGTTATGAAAAACATCGACGATGCAATGCGTTTCAAGAACACCGAATACGAAAAACTGCTGCAAGCCGTCGCCGAGAAACAGGGCTTCCACATACTGACCTGGTGGTGGATGGAAGGGGGCATTGCCAATCGTGTGCGGCCGATTACAACACCCGATACCGTCAAGGGGCTTAAATTCAGGGGCGCCGACAGAACCATTGACACCATGCTCAAAAGCGCGGGGGCCTCGGTGTTTTCCATGCCCTCGACCGAACTGTATAACGCCTTGCAAACCGGTGTTCTCGACGGATTGATGACTTCGTACGATACTTTTATAAGCATGCGCCTTTACGAGCAGACCAAGTACGCAACGCTAGGCGGAAAATACACCATGTTTATCGTGTTCGAGCCTTTGATCATATCGACAAAAACCTGGAACAAGCTCACGCCGAAGCAAAAAAAGATATTTAACGCCGCCGCCGATGCAACCCAGGCCAGCTTCAATGCCGAGCAGGAAAAGATCAAGGCCGAAGTGGTCAGGAAATTCGAAGCGGCCCATGTGAAAGTACACGCCATGACCCAAGCCGAAGATCAAAGCTGGATAGCACTGGCCAAAAAGACCGCCTGGCCGGAATACGCCCGCACCAGCCCACAAGCAAAGAAATTGCTCGAAGCAGCGGAAAAACTGGGTCAGTAACTTCTTGCTGCTACCGCCCCAGCAGCGACAGGCTCCGGAGACATGACCGAGATGCACTATTTTGACCGATGGATTGGCAGGGCCAGCGTATTCCTGGCTGCCCTGGCCGCCATTTTATTATTGGCCGCCACGATCATCATTACCTGGATGGTTTTTGAGCGCAGCATCGGCTGGCAAAGCTCCTGGGAACTGGAAATAGCGATCGAATTGATGATTTCGGCGATTTTCCTCGGCTCACCGTATACGCTGTCCACGGGGGGCCACGTCAAAATGGATTTGCTCGAATCGGTCGTGCCGGGCCGCCTGCAGCGCAAACTGTCGTTTCTCGCCAAACTGGCCAGTTGTCTTGTCTGTATTTACCTGGGTTGGGAAGGCTTGGGCATGGCGTTGCATGCGTACGCTACCGGAGAGCGCACGTTGGGCGTGTGGCGAGCCCTGGTTTGGCCCAAATATGCAACCATCCCAATCGGCATGTTCCTCACTGCGCTGCAATACCTGGTCGAAATGCGCAAGGATCATTCCGGCAATACCGACAAAAACAGCGCGGGAGCGGCATTATGACGGAACTGCAAATAGGCGGATTATTACTAATTGCCACTTTTGTGATTTTATTTTCGGGCGTTCCAATCGCGTTCGGCCTAGTGCTGGTCTCGATTGTCTTTCTGCAGGTTTTCGGCGACGGCCACGCGCTGGCGGCAATTCCCAATACCTTCGTGGGCGAGCTGTCCAATTTCGCCCTGCTGACGATTCCGCTCTTCGTGCTGCTGGGCTGCACCATCGGGGCTTCCAAGGCAGGCAAGGATCTGTACGAATCGCTGCACCGCTGGCTTTTCAAAATACCTGGCGGCCTGGTCATTGCCAATATCCTCGGCTGTGGCCTGTTCGCCGCCATGTGCGGCTCCAGCGCGGCTACCGCCGCGGCCATCGGTAAAGTCGGCATTCCGGAAATGATAAAAAGAAATGTCGCGCCGCGCCTGGCCACCGGCTCAATTGCCGCCGGCGGCACACTGGGCATCCTGATTCCACCCTCGCTGACATTCATTGTCTATGGCATTGTCACGCATACGTCCATTGCGCGCCTATTCCTGGCCGGCGTCATACCTGGGGTGATGCTGGTCGCCCTATTTGCAGCCTATGCCTGGCTGAGCAGCCTGCGCACAATTAAAAAAGCCAAGTTTGCACCAGCCATCGAACACTTCACGCTTGGTCAGAAAATAAGCGGATTGATCCGCACTGCCCCGTTCCTGGCCATTATCATTGCCGTCACCGTCTTCATGTACGGCGGCATTGCGACCCCCTCGGAAGTGGCGGCGATTGCCGCTTTCCTGGCGCTGGTCATGGTCATGATCGTTTATAGAACCTACCGCATCCGCGATATATGGCCAATTATGCGCGACGCCGTGAGCGAATCGTGCATGATCCTGATGATCGTCGCCGCGGCGGCCGTCTTTGCGTACATGATGTCCTACCTTTATATAACGCAAAGCCTGGCCGAATATATGTTCAGCTGGAACCTAAGCAATTGGCAACTGATCCTGATCCTGAACATTTTCTTGCTGATCGCGGGTTTTTTCCTGCCAGCCGTCTCTGTCATCCTGATGAGCATGCCGGTCATCCTGCCGGTTCTGGCGCATAGCCATATCGACTTGATCTGGTTTGCCGTCATGCTCACCATTAATTTGGAAATCGGCCTGATTCACCCCCCTTTGGGTCTGAACCTGTTCGTCATTCGCGGCGTCGCCCCCACCGTACCCCTGCGCGACATCATGCTCGGGGCGCTACCCTTCGTGGTGATTCTGTTATTGTTTATCGTGCTGCTCGCCGCCTTCCCCGGCATCGCCACCTGGTTGCCCATCCGGTTAATGGGCCCAGGAACATAAGCGGCCAAGCTACCCTTTGTACTCAACTAACCAAGAGGCACCATGCAAGATCAGGCCCCCGAATTACGCATTGCCGGAAACGTCGCAACCATCACGCTGAGACGACCCAGCCAGCATAATCGAATTGCGCCGGATGACTGCACCGTCATCAGCAATCAGTTGTCGCATCTGGCCGCCGATGCGGCGGTTCAAGTATTGATCATTACCGGAACCGGCACCAAAACCTTCAGCTCGGGCTATACCCTGGGCGCCATCAAGGACCAACTGGACAGCCGATTCGAAGACATGCTCGATTGCGTCGAACAGTTTCCACGGCCCACCATCTGCGCATTGAACGGCAGCGTTTACGGCGGCGCGACCGACCTGGCGCTATGCTGCGACTTCCGTCTGGGCATAAGGGGCAGCAAAATGCTGATGCCCGCATCGCGCATAGGCCTGCATTATTACCCGGGAGGAATACGGCGCTACGTGCGGGTGCTAGGGCTGGCCGCGGCCAAGAAATTATTCCTGACCGCGCAAACCATCGACGATGACGAGATGCTGCGTCTGGGCTTTCTAACCGAGAGGGTCGACGCCGCCGAACTGGACGCCATGGTGCGCACCTATGTCGAACACATCCTGGCCTGCGAGCCCAAGGTGCTGGTCACCCTTAAAGCCGATTTGATGAGCACCGCGTATGGCTCCGCCGATCAAAACATCTTGCGCGCGCATTACACCGAATCGCTAAGCTCTCCCGAACTGAGTGTTCGCCTTGCGGCTATCAATGACAAGAAGCGGTAATTCCATTCAAGGGCTATCTGCGCAAGGGCTACTTGGCGCCCTGATCCTCATCCATTTCACGCAGCGCGGCGCGCAACGGCGGCAGGCCGCTTGCCGCGCAACGGCCTATCACCTGACCGGCCACACTGAAGGTGACCACGCCATCGTGCTCAGCCAGAATGTCGTCGAGCACGGCTGATCGCAAGCGTTGAATAGCCTGTCCCGCCGCCTGCGGGTGAATAAACGGTTCGGACTGCAGCAGCTCGCTTGCATCGGCGCCCAATATCCGGAAACGGAATTGGCCCGCTTCATCGCGGAAACTGACGAACCGCGCACGCCTGCCAGTTGCTTTTGGCTTCGCCGTACTAGGCAACGCCGCCTGCGTTGGCTGACGCAGGCCCACCGCCACACGCAACTGCATCATAAATGCCGACGATAATTTACGTGCTTTTGCGGCGCCCGCCTGCAAGATATCTTCAATGCGATCAGGCCGCGCCATGAGCTCGGCATACTGTGCGCGCATGGGCGCCAAGTCTTGTTCTATCCGCTTGCACAGCAATTCCTTCGCGTCACCCCAACCCAGCCCCTGTTCCAGGTCGAGCCTGAACTGCGTCGATTCGTCAACGGTGGCAAAGGCGCGATACAGCGTATACAAATGAGAGCCCTCGGCGTCCTTGGGCTGGCCGGGCTGGCGCGAATCGGTCACGATACGCATGACGGCGGCGCGCATGGCGGCGGCCCCCCCCTCGAACAGGGGAATTGTATTGTCGTAGCTTTTGGACATCTTGCGCCCATCCAGCCCCGGCAAAGTCGCTACTTCGTCATCGATCTGCACTTCGGGCAGTACAAAATAATCGTTGCCACGGCCATACAGGTGATTAAAGCGCTGCGCAATGTCGCGCGTCATTTCCAGATGCTGGATTTGATCGCGGCCCACCGGCACCTTGTTCGCATTGAACATCAATATGTCCGCCGCCATCAGGACCGGATACGAAAACAGGCCCATGGTAATGCCGTCATCGGGATCAAGCTGCTTGAGTTGGTTCTGATCAACCGAGGCCTTGTAGGCGTGCGCGCGATTCATCAAGCCCTTGGGCGCTACACAAGTGAGCATCCAGCACAGTTCGGGGATTTCTGGAATATCGGATTGGCGATAAAACGTAACCTTGTCGGTATCCAGGCCGGCGGCGATCCACGTGGCGGCAATTTCCAGGCGCGAGCGCGCGATGCGCTGCGGATCGTCACATTTGATCAGGGCATGGTAGTCGGCCATAAAATAAAAAGCATCGACCCCCGCTTGCGTACTGGCGCGGATCGACGGGCGAATCGCCCCCGCGTAATTGCCCAGATGCGGAGTTCCAGAGGTGGTAATGCCGGTTAATACACGGGTATTCATGGGCCTCGGTATGAAGTAAGAATGGAAGGAACAAGCATGTGCCTGACTAAAGCCGGCACATTGCCAAAGATCATAGAAGCACGGCTGACCGACGCTCCGACTCAATATATTCCTGCGACTGCATTTCCATGATACGTGAAACCGTACGCTGGAATTCATTGGCCAACGCCCCGTGGGTATAGAGCTCATCGGGCGCGCATTCAGCCGATATGATCAACTGGATTTTATGATCATAAAACACATCGACCAGCCAGGTGAATCGCCGCGCTTCCGAGGCATAGCGCGGCCCCATGCAAGGCACATCCGAAAGTATGACAGTGTGAAAGCGGCTGGCCAGATCCATATAGTCGATCTGCGAGCGCGGGCCGCCGCACAAGGTGGCGAAATCGAACCATACAACACTGCCGCTCAAGGCAACTGCCTTGATCTCACGGCCCTCGATCGTCAGCACCGGAGTCTGCGGCGCCGTATCACACAGACGATCAAACGCCGCGCGCAACTCGATTTTGGTGGACTCGGTGATGGGCGACAGATACATGCGCAACTGCGCCAGCGTGCGCCGACGATAATCCACGCCCGAATCGACGTTGAGCACATCCATGCGGTCCTGAATCAATTTGATCGCCGGCAAAATCCGATCACGCTGCAAGCCGTCCGGATAAAGAGTGGAAGGCTCGTAGTTGGACGTCATGACAAACGAGGCGCCCAGCTCAAACAGCTTAAGCAACAGGCGATAGAGAATCATGGCGTCGGCAATATCGGACACGTGAAACTCGTCGAAGCAAATCAGGCGATAACGCAAAGCTACACGTCGTGCGACTTCGTCCAGGGGGTTCTCCTGGCCCTTGACCTCTTGCAGCTCTCGATGCACCCCGCGCATGAATTCATGAAAATGCAAACGAATCTTGCGCTTGACGGGTACTGTCAAGTAAAAGGCGTCCATCAGAAAGCTTTTTCCCCGGCCAACCCCGCCCCACAGGTATACGCCGCGCGGAACCTCGGGCCGGGCGAAGATTTTTTTCAGCCGGTTTGAACGTGCCTGCTTGAAATCGAGCCACTCGTCAAAATAACGCTGTAAACGATCGACGGCCATCGATTGGGCCGCATCGGGCTCATAGCCGCGCTCGACCAAGACTTGCCGATAATAGTCGCGCACGTTCATTTCAGATGAACCCGCGCAAAACCGGCAAACCGCAAGGCCAGGTTAAAGTTGAAATTAGAAATTCAATGCTCGCTTGCCAACCGCCAGAGCCGCTTCCTTGAGCGCCTCGGACAAGGTCGGATGAGCATGGCAAATCCGGCCGATATCTTCGGCCGCACCACGAAATTCCATCACCGTCACGGCCTCGGCAACCAGCTCTGAAGCCATGGGCCCGATAATATGCACACCCAGCACTTCATCGGTTTTGGCGTCGGCCAGCACCTTCACGAAACCGGTCGTATCGCCCAGTGCGCGAGCACGGCCGTTGGCCAGAAACGGGAAACTCCCAGCCTTGTATTCGCGGCCTTCAGTTTTGAGCTGCTGCTCGGTTTTGCCGACCCAGGCGATTTCAGGGGATGTATAAATAACCCAAGGGATAGTACCGAAATTGACATGGCCGTGCTGGCCGGCAATACGCTCGGCGACCGCTACACCTTCTTCTTCAGCCTTGTGCGCCAGCATGGGGCCGCGCACCACGTCGCCCACCGCCCACACGTTGGGCAGATTGGTTTTGCAATCTTCATCCACCACCACGAAACCACGATCGTCGAGCTTCAAGCCAACCGTTTCCACACCCAGCCCTTCGGTATGCGGCACGCGGCCAATCGAGACGATAAGCTTATCGACGACCATTTCCTGCTCGGCGCCAGCCGCATCGGCGTAGGTGATCGAAATGCTCTTGGCGCTGGCCTTGACCTCGCCAATCTTGATGCCCGTCTGGATGATCAGATTTTGTTTGGCAAAGGCCTTTTGCGCTTCCTTGGCGACCTGCTGGTCGGCTGCGGCCAGAAAGTCCGGCATCGCTTCCAGAATGGTGACCTCGGCGCCCAAACGGCGCCAAACGCTACCCAGTTCCAGGCCAACCACACCCGCGCCAATTACGCCCAGCTTTTTAGGAACCGCAGGAATACGCAAGGCGCCATCATTGGACAACACCTGCTTTTCATCGAAGGGCAGGCCGGGCAAGGCACGCGGCGAAGAGCCCGTGGCCACCACCACGTGTCGAGCCACCAGGTCTTCTTCGGAAGCGCCGGACACTTTAATCGACCAACCTCCATCAACCTGCGACACAAACGAACCCGTGCCATGAAAGAACGTGATCTTGTTCTTTTTGAAAAGGTACAAAATGCCATCGTTGTTCTGCTTGACCACATTGCGCTTGCGGTCGATTAGCGTGTCGAGCTTGAGCGTGACGTCTTTGACCTCGATGCCGTGCTCGGCAAAATGGTGATTGACCTGTTCGTAATGTTCGGACGATTGCAGCAATGCCTTGGACGGAATGCAGCCCACATTGGTGCACGTGCCGCCAGGGGCCGGCTTGCCCTCGGCGGTGCTCCAGGCATCAATGCATGCGACAGTCAGCCCCAGTTGCGCCGCGCGTATGGCGGCAATATACCCGCCAGGTCCCGCGCCTATAACGACCACGTCGAATTGTTTAGCCATGTTTTTTACTCGATAAAATCATAAACAACGCAAGGTCGCAACAGGCCTTGCACGATACCCTGACGGAGTGTGCGAGCGGCGTATTTTCTTGCAACGAATACGCCGCCCAAGGTCAAGACATGAATCTGCGCCCTGAGCCTTAGACATCCAGCAAGAGGCGTTGAGGATCTTCGAGCGCTTCTTTCATGGCCACCAGGGCCAGGACGGCCTCGCGGCCATCGATAAGCCGGTGATCATAGGACAGCGCCAGATAATTCATGGGACGAATGACGATCTGGCCATTCTCGACCACCGCACGATCCTTGGTGGCGTGAACGCCCAAAATAGCCGCTTGCGGAGGGTTGATGATGGGGGTGGACAGCATTGATCCAAACACCCCGCCGTTCGAAATCGAGAACGTGCCGCCGGTCAGGTCTTCAAGACTGATTTTGCCATCACGCGCACGAGCGCCGAAGTCGGCAATCTGCTTTTCGATATCGGCAATCGACATCTGATCGGCGTTGCGCAAAATGGGCACGACCAGGCCGCGCGGACTGCCCACCGCAATGCCGATGTCGAAATAGCCATGATATATAACATCTTTGCCATCGACCGAGGCGTTAACGACCGGGTACTTCTTTAACGCCGCAACCACGGCCTTGACAAAAAACGACATGAAACCCAGTTTCACGCCATGTTCTTTTTCAAACTTTTCCTTGTACTTGTTGCGCAGGTCGATGACGCCTTGCATGTTCACTTCGTTGAACGTGGTGAGAATCGCGTTTTCAGATTGCGACTGCAGCAGGCGTTCAGCCACGCGGGCGCGCAGGCGGCTCATGGGCACGCGCTGTTCAGGGCGGCCATCAAGCGACAGGGTGGCCGCAACCACCGGCGCGGCGGCAGGCTTGACGGCCTGGGCAGCGTTGACCTGTAGCGCATCACCCTTGGTGATGCGCCCGCCCCGCCCCGTACCTTCGACCGACGCGGGATCAACCCCTTTGTCGGCCAGGATCTTGGCTGCGGCCGGCGAAGCAACAGACGACGCTGCCGCGCTGGCCGTTGCAGGCGCAGCCACCTGGGGTGCCGGCGCCGCTGCAGCCGCCAACGCCACTGGCGCAGCCGCTTTGCCAGCGCTATCAATACGCGCCAAAACCTCGCCCGAGGTGACGGTGCTGCCATCGCCCTTGACGATCTCACTGAGCACACCCGAAGCGGGTGCCGGGACTTCAAGCACCACTTTGTCCGTTTCGACTTCGATCAGAATTTCGTCTTCAGTTACGGCCTCGCCAGGTTGTTTTTTCCAGTTAAGCAAGGTTGCCTCGGAAACCGATTCGGAAAGCTGGGGGACGAGAACATCAGTGATAGCCATAATTTTTTAATCCATGATTTAGAAATATTCATTACTTGGTCAGCATATAACCCTTGAACTTGGCCGCAAGCGCCGCCTCGACCAAGGCTTTCTGCTGTTCCTGGTGTTTGGCCATATAACCCACGGCCGGGGATCCTGAGGCCACGCGTCCCGCGTACCCCAGCCGTTGACCTTCAGCCATATTCTCGTAAATATGATGCTGAACATAAAACCAGGCCCCCTGATTCTGGGGTTCATCCTGAACCCAAACGACCTCGCGGGCTGCAGAGTATTTTTGCAGTTCGGCCTGAAATGCTTTATGCGCAAACGGATACAACTGCTCTACGCGCAAAATAGCTATGTCGTTGCGGCCGGCATCGGTACGCGCATGCACCAGGTCGTAATACACCTTGCCCGAGCACACCAAAACGCGTTTGACGTCCGCAGCGGCCACGTTTTCGTCCTGCTCGCCAATGACTGGCAGGAAATGGCTGGTCGCCAGATCGGACAACGGCGAGGTGGCGTCTTTGTTGCGCAGCAAAGACTTGGGCGTGAAGATAACCAGGGGCTTGCGAAACGGCCGGATCATCTGGCGGCGCAAGACGTGGAAAATCTGGGCGCTATTGGTCGGCTGAACCGCCTGAATATTATTGTCTGCGCACAATTGCAGAAAACGTTCGATGCGCGCCGACGAATGCTCGGGGCCCTGACCTTCGTAGCCATGAGGCAACATCAGCGTCAGGCCGCACTGGCGACCCCATTTGGCTTCACCCGAGGTAATGAACTGGTCTATCACCACCTGCGCGCCATTGACGAAGTCGCCGAACTGCGCCTCCCATATCGTGAGGGTATGCGGATCGGCCGAAGCGTAACCGTATTCGAACCCCAGCACGGCTTCCTCAGACAGGACGGAATCGATGACGGTAAACGGCGCCTGGCTTTCCGACACGTTCTGCAGCGGAATATAAGTACCGTCATCCCAGCGTTCGCGCTTTTGGTCGTGCAGCACGGCATGGCGATGCGAGAACGTGCCGCGGCCCGAATCCTGCCCGGTAATGCGCACGCCATATCCCGACGAAACCAGCGTCGCGAAGGCCAGATGCTCTCCCATGCCCCAATCGAGCCTGTGCTCGCCACGGGCCATAAGCCGACGATCGTTGAGCATCTTGCTGACCAATGGGTGTACGGTAAAGTTTTCGGGAACCGCCGTGATGCGTTCCCCGATGCGGGTCAGCTCGGTCAATGGAATTCCCGTGTCGGCCTGATCAGTCCATTTGGCGCCCAAAAACGCCGACCAATCGGTTGCGTATTTGTTCTTGAAGTCGGTAAGCACCGGCTCAATGGAGCGGTGCCCGTCTTCAAGCAACTGGCGGTAGTCTTTAACCATCTGATCGGGTTCGCCTTCGGCCAGCACACCCTGGGCTACCAGTTTGTCGGCATACACCTTGCGGCTGCCCGGATGCTTGCCTATGCTTTTGTACATAAGCGGCTGCGTCAGCGACGGGGTGTCTTGTTCGTTGTGACCCAATTTACGAAAGCACACGATATCGATCACGACATCGTGGTGGAACTGCAGGCGATAGTCGAGTGCAAGCTGCGTCACATACACCACGGCTTCGGGATCATCGCCATTCACATGGAAAACCGGCGCTTCAATCATTTTTACGACGTCGGTGCAATACAGCGTAGATCGCGTATCGCGCGGATCGGAGGTCGTAAAGCCGATCTGGTTGTTGATGACGATATGCAAGGTGCCGCCCGTGCCATAGCCACGGGTCTGCGCCAGGTTGAGCGTTTCCATGACCACGCCCTGCCCTGCAAAGGCCGCATCGCCATGCACCAGAACCGGCAAAACCTCGTTGCCTTCTTCGTCGCCGCGGCGATCCTGGCGTGCGCGCACGCTGCCTTCAACGACCGGGTTGACGATTTCCAGGTGCGAGGGGTTGAATGCCAGCGACAAATGCACCGGGCCGCCGCGCGTGGAAAGATCGCTGGAAAAGCCGTTATGGTATTTGACGTCGCCGTCGGTCAAGCCTTCGGTGTGCTTGCCTTCGAATTCGGCAAACAGATCGCCAGGCATCTTGCCCATGATATTGACCAGCATGTTCAGGCGCCCGCGATGCGCCATACCCACGACCAACTCCTGCACTCCGTTTTCGCCGGCATGGTTGACAACCTCATCCATGGACGCGATGAAGCTCTCGCCCCCTTCGAGGGAAAATCGCTTCTGCCCCACATACTTCGTGTGCAGGAAACGCTCGAGGCCTTCTGCTTCGGTCAACTGCCGCAATATATAGCGCTTGCGCTCGGTCGAGTATGTTGGCACACCCATGGTCGACTCCAGGCGCTCCTGGATCCAGCGCTTGGCGGCCTGGTCGGAAATATGCATGAATTCGGCACCCACGCTGCGGCAATAGGTGTCGCGCAACGCCTTTAACAGGTTGCGCATGGTCATCGTGTCGGCTTTGGTGAAATACGAATTGCTGGCCGCGTACACCTGATCGAGATCGGACTCGGTCAGACCGTAAAAACCTGGATCCAGTTCAGGAATGGCCGGGCGGTCGTGGCGCTTGAGCGGATCGAGCTCGGCAAACCGAGCTCCAAGAGACCGATAGGCCGCAATCAGGGACTGTACATAAACCTGCTTGCTCGCCACCGCCAGGTCGGGTTCCTGGGCACGCGCCACAAAAGTATTGGCGCGAGCGCGCTGGGCAAAGGACTCGACGATAGGCGCATGAGCCTGATCGCGCGTGGCTTCTCGGCCATCGGATGCAGGCAAATGCTGGAGCTGATCGAAGTAATCGCGCCACTGGTCGGCAACCGACCCGGGGTTGTCCAGATAGGACTCGTAGAGTTCCTCTACATAAGGTGCGTTACTGCCGAAAAGGTATGAATTGGATTGAAGTTCTATTTCCGATGACATGAATGCGCTTCACCTATCCGAGTGCCTGACTCGTTACGATGCAGGGAAAAACCTTCCGCGACACGGCCAGACCGGTTAGCGGATAGCAGGGCAGAAGGCAACGTACGACGCCTTAATAAGCCGTATTCGATACAGTATAGCTCGGGGAACCGCATAAAGTAAGCATGGCGCTTGCAAACCCGCTTAAATACGATTCGGGCGTTGGCATTAACAAACACCCCCGGCTTCAAAGGGCCAATATTGCATTGCAAAACCACGCGCCTGCAAACTCTGCTGAAATACGCCTGTTAATCAATTCGCTGCATGCCACCCGGAGCACTTCCATCATGGACACCAACGCTGACCTCACCAAACTCGCCCTCGACTATCACGCCTACCCTACTCCTGGCAAAATTTCGGTTACCCCCACCAAAACCCTGGCTAACCAGGACGACCTGTCGCTGGCATACTCGCCTGGCGTAGCCATTGCATGCATGGCCATCCACGCCGACGGCAACCCCGCGGCAGCCAAATACACATCACGCTCCAACCTGGTGGGTGTTGTCACCAACGGGACGGCGGTGCTGGGTCTGGGTAATATCGGGCCGCTTGCAGCCAAACCAGTCATGGAGGGCAAGGCCTGCCTCTTCAAAAAATTTGCCGGCATTGATGTCTTCGATATTGAGCTTGCCGAAACAGACCCGGACAAGCTGGTCGACATCATCGCCGCGCTCGAGCCTACATTGGGCGGCGTCAACCTCGAGGACATCAAGGCGCCAGAATGCTTTTACATCGAAAAAAAGCTGCGTGAACGCATGAAAATCCCGGTGTTCCACGACGACCAGCACGGCACGGCAATTATTTCGTCGGCGGCGATCCTCAATGGACTGAAAGTCGTTAACAAAAAAATCGGCCAGATCAAGATGGTATGTTCGGGCGCGGGCGCCGCGGCCATTGCGTGCCTGGACCTGCTGGTCCATCTTGGCGTACAGCGTTCCCATATCTACGTGGTGGACTCGCGCGGTGTCATCTGGGCGGGTCGTGACTCCAGCATGGAACCGAATAAGGCCCGCTACGCCCAGATCACCGATGCGCGCACCCTTGCCGATGTGTGCCGAGACGCCGATGTGTTCCTGGGGTGTTCGACAGCCGGCGTGCTTACGGCCGACATGGTTAAAAGCATGGGGCCGCAGCCACTCATCCTGGCACTGGCCAACCCCGAGCCGGAGATACGCCCTGAAGCGGCCAAGGCCGCGCGGCCCGATTGCATCATTGCGACCGGCCGCTCTGACTACCCCAACCAGGTCAACAATGTGCTGTGCTTCCCGTTCATCTTCAGGGGTGCCCTGGATGCTGGCGCCTCGCGCATTACCGAAGAGATGAAGCTGGCCTGCGTCAAGGCCATCGCCGAACTGGCTCAGGCCGAGCAAAACGATGAGGTGGCCAATGCCTACGCAGGCCAGGAGCTGTCGTTCGGCCCGGACTACATTATTCCCAAGCCGTTCGACCCGCGCCTGATCGTAAAAATTGCACCCGCTGTGGCGCAAGCGGCGGCGGATTCGGGCGTAGCGACGCGCCCCATTGAAGACATGGAAGCCTATCGGCAAAAGCTCATGAGCCTGGTGTATCACACCGGGCAACTGATGCGACCGCTCTTCATGCAGGCCAAAACCGCGCCCAAGCGGGTTCTATATGCCGACGGCGAAGATGAGCGTGTATTGCGGGCGGCGCAAACAGTGATCGACGAAAACATTGCCCACCCCATACTGATAGGCCGTCCCGCCGTCATCAATATGCGCATTGAAAAATTCGGCCTGCGTCTTAAAGCCGGCGACAATATCGAAATCGTCAACCCCGAGTCCGATGAACGGTTCAATGAAACCTGGACGGCCTACTACAAGCTGATGGGTCGCGATGGAGTCACTCCCGAAATCGCCAAGGCCATGGTGCGCAAACACAACTCGCTGATTGGCGTCATGCTGCTGACGCGCGGCGACGGCGACGCCCTGTTGTGCGGTATTGCCAGTCGTTTCGACAACCAGTTGAAGTATGTGCAGGAAGTAATTGGCCTCAAGCCCGGGGCCCAAACCTTTGCGGCCATGAATGTGTTGATGCTGCCCGAACAGACCCTGTTCATTTGCGACACGCACGTCAACGAAAACCCCAGCGCCGAACAGATTGCCGACATGACGATACTGGCCGCCGAAGAAATTCTGCGCTTTGGCGTCACGCCCAAGATTGCACTGCTGTCGCATTCAAATTTCGGCAGTCGGCCCACCGAATCATCACGCAAAATGGCGCGGGCACGACAACTGATCAACGAACGGGCGCCGCATCTGGAAGTAGACGGAGAAATGCATGCCGATTCCGCCTTGTCCGAAAAGGTTCGCCTGCAAGCCTACCCCGACTCCCGACTTAAAGGCCCCGCCAATTTGCTGATCATGCCCAATCTGGATACAGGCAACATCACCTACAACATGCTGAAGATGACGGGCAGCAACGGCGTGGCCATGGGCCCGGTGCTGCTGGGTGCCGCGCGCCCCGTACACGTGCTGACCACCAGCGCCACCGTGCGCCGCATCGTCAACATGACCGCGCTGGCCGTCGTCGACGCCCAGCAAGAGGCCGGCCAGGTTCATTTGTAAAAAACGCGTGTAGCGGCAGCCCTTGTGGCTGCCATCGACGCAATAACCTGCACCCTGTTTAACAAAAATGCCACCCACAAGGGGTGGCGCTACATGCTACCTGCTAATTAACGACTCTTGGAAACGTTGCGTACCACTGAGCCGGTGTATAGCTGACGCGGACGGCCGATCTTGTAGTCGGGATCGGACAGCATTTCGTTCCATTGGGCGATCCAGCCCACCGTACGGGCCAATGCGAAAATGGCAGTGAACATCGATGTGGGAATGCCAACAGCGCGTTGCACGATACCCGAATAAAAATCGACATTGGGATACAGCTTGCGCTCAACGAAATAAGGATCTTCAAGGGCGATGCGTTCAAGTTCCATGGCCAGCTTGAACAAGGGGTCTTTCTCCAGGCCCAGCGCCGCCAGCACTTCCTTGCAAGTCTGTTGCATCAACTTGGCGCGCGGGTCGTAATTTTTATAAACACGGTGGCCAAAACCCATCAGACGTACACCCGACGTTTTATCCTTGACCTGTTGCATGAATTCGCCCACTTTCTCGATGCCGCCATTGGCTTGCAAATGTTCAAGCATTTGCAAGCAGGCTTCGTTGGCGCCCCCATGTGCGGGCCCCCAAAGGCATGCTACGCCAGCGGCAATCGCGGCAAAGGGATTGGTGCCCGACGAACCACACAGACGCACCGTTGAGGTTGACGCATTTTGTTCGTGATCAGCATGCAAAATGAAAATCCGATCCAACGCGCGCTCCACCACGTCATTGACCTGATAGTCTTCACATGGATTGCCAAACATCATGCGAACAAAATTACCTGTGTAGGACAGATTATTCTGCGGATACACGTAAGGCTGACCTTGCGAAAATTTATACGCCATAGCCACCAGCGTGGGCATTTTGGCGATCAGGCGAATCGCCGAAACGTCGCGATGGTGCGGATTGGTAATGTCGGTGGAGTCATGATAGAACGCTGCCATCGCACCCACCAGGCCGGTAAGGACTGCCATGGGATGCGCGTCGCGGCGAAAGCCACGCAGGAAGAAATGCATTTGTTCGTGCACCATGGTGTGATGCGTCACCAAGGAATCGAACTCTGCCTTCTGACTAGCGTTGGGTAACTCACCGTTCAAAATAAGGTAGCTGACATCCATGAAGTCGCAATTGACGGCGAGCTGGTCGATGGGATAGCCGCGATACAGCAGTTGTCCTTTATCGCCGTCAATGTACGTGATGGCCGATTCGCACGAGGCCGTAGCCATAAAGCCCGGATCGTACGTAAACATGCCTGTCTCGCCATACAGCTTGCGGATGTCGATAACATCGGGGCCAACAGTACCCTGATAAACGGGGAAGTCAATCGGCGCAGTGCCGTCGGAAAACGATAAGGTGGCTTTTTTGTCTGACAGTTGCATTACTCTATTCCTTAAAAATTTACAGCTCTCGCATTTGGGCTACCAACCGACGAATTGCCACGGTATTGTAGGGCCCGTCAGGCTCGGTACGAGCCAGCAGGACATCCAGCAATTCGTTGTCGCCCATCTCAAACAGGGCCGTCAGTGCAGAAACGTCGGTATCGGTCAACTGGGTCTCGTAGCGATCCAGAAACCGGGTAAGGATCAGGTCGTTTTCTAACAATCCACGACGCGCTCGCCAACGCAGACGGGCGCGTTCCAGCTCGGATAAGGTGCTCATACAAATGCCAGCCCTAGACAGCGCGCCGGACCAGCATTTCCTTGATTTTGCCTATGGCATGCGAAGGGTTCAACCCCTTGGGACAAACGTCCACGCAATTCATGATGGTATGGCAGCGAAACAGACGATACGGATCTTCAAGGTTATCCAGCCGCTCGCCAGTCGCTTCGTCGCGGCTGTCGACAATAAAGCGATAGGCTTGCAGCAAGCCGGCCGGGCCCACGAACTTGTCGGGATTCCACCAGAAAGACGGGCACGCCGTTGAACAGCAGGCGCACAAAATACACTCGTACAGGCCATTGAGCTCTTCGCGCGCTTCAGGTGTTTGCAGCCGCTCTTTTTCGGGAGGCGGCTGGTCGTTGATCAGATAAGGCTTGATCGAATGGTACTGGTTGAAAAAATCTGTCATGTCGACGACCAGGTCGCGCACCACCGGCAATCCTGGCAAAGGCCGCAGCACAATGGGTTCTTTCAGGTCGAGCAGGTTGGTGATACAGGCCAGGCCATTTTTGCCATTGATATTCATGGCGTCCGACCCGCACACGCCTTCACGGCACGACCGGCGCAATGTCAGGCTGTCGTCGACGTCGCTTTTAATGCGCAATATGGCATCGAGCAACATTTTGTCGGTAGGCTGCAGCTCGACCTCGAGCTTTTGCATATAGGGGCGCTCGTCCTTGTCGGGATCGTAGCGATAAATTTCAAACTTAACGATGCGTTTTTGAGTCATTTCAATATCCTGCTTAGAACGTCCGCGGTTTGGGCGGGAAGCTGCCTACCGTCAGCGGCGTCAGTTGCACCGGTTTGTACTCAAGTCGGCGACCTTCGGAATACCATAAGGTGTGACGCAACCAGTTCACGTCATCGCGCGCGGGATAGTTGCTTAGAGAATGAGCACCACGGCTTTCGAAACGATTGGCCGCCGACTTGGTGGTCGCCAGCGCCACCTCTATCATATTGGTCAGTTCCAGCGCTTCGACGCGGGCCGTATTGAACACACGAGACTTGTCGGCAAACGAAATATTATTCACTCGCTCGGCGATGTTTTCGATTTGCGTGACGCCTTCGTTGAGCAAATCGAGCGAGCGGAATACGCCGCAGTGATGTTGCATGGAAACACGAATCGCGTTGGCCACATCCGCGACTTTCTCGCCCGATTTACGGGCTTCAAGTTTGTTGACCCGATCAACGGAGTAATCGATGGCCGATTCGGGAATGGGCTGATGCGCGTGCTTGCGCTCGGGGTGCGAATTGACAATGTGATTGCCTGCCGCGCGACCGAATACAACCAGGTCAAGCAAGGAATTGGTGCCCAGGCGATTGGCCCCGTGCACCGAAACTGCCGCGCATTCGCCAATGGCATACAAGCCATTGACGACTTTATTTTCACTATTCTGAGTGGTAACCACCTGACCGTACAGGTTGGCGGGAATACCTCCCATTTGGTAGTGTATCGTCGGCACAACCGGGATCGGCTCCTTGATGGGGTCGACATTGGCGAACTTGATGGCGATCTCGCGAATGGACGGCAAGCGCTTTTGAATAGTCTCGGCACCCAGATGATCAAGCTTGAGCAGCACGTAACTACCATCCGTACCACAGCCCCGCCCTTCCTTGATTTCCTGATCCATCGAACGCGATACGAAGTCGCGCGGCGCCAGGTCTTTAAGGGTAGGCGCATAACGCTCCATGAAGCGTTCGCCATCTTTATTGAGCAAGATCCCGCCCTCGCCACGCACGCCTTCGGTAATCAGTACGCCGGCGCCAGCCACCCCGGTGGGGTGAAACTGCCAGAATTCCAGATCCTGCAAGGGCAAGCCCGCGCGCGCCGCCATGCCCAGGCCATCGCCGGTATTGATATAGGCGTTGGTCGAAGCCGCCCAGATGCGACCGGCGCCGCCCGTAGCCAGCACCGTGGTTTTGGCCTCCAGTACGTAAATATCGCCGGTTTCCATTTCAAGCGCGGTCACGCCCAGCACGTCGCCCGCTTCATTGCGCAGCAGGTCGAGCGCCATCCATTCGACAAAAAACTGGGTACGAGCTGCCACATTGCGCTGATACAGGGTATGCAATAAAGCGTGGCCCGTGCGGTCGGCGGCCGCACAGGCGCGCTGCACCGGCTTTTCGCCGAAGTTGGCCGTATGGCCGCCGAACGGGCGCTGATAAATCGTGCCATTGGGGTTGCGGTCAAAAGGCATGCCGAAGTGTTCCAGCTCGTACACCGCATTGGGCGCTTCGCGGCACATGAACTCGATGGCGTCCTGGTCGCCGAGCCAGTCCGAACCCTTGACGGTGTCGTACATATGCCAATACCAGCTGTCTTCGCTCATGTTGGACAACGACGCACTAATACCGCCTTGAGCAGCCACCGTGTGCGAACGGGTGGGAAACACTTTGGACAGTACTGCTACAGACAAGCCCGCCTGCGCCAATTGCAAAGAGCAACGCATGCCGGCCCCGCCGGCGCCCACCACCACCACATCGAACTGGCGGCGAGGTAGGGAATTTTTGACAGCAGCCACGGCTTATAGACTCCAGAGAATTTTTGCAAAAAAGATGACCGATCCTGCCAGCCAGAGCACGGTGAGCACTTCCAGCAGCAAGCGCACGCCTGTAGGCTTGGCGTAGTCCATCCAGATATCGCGCACGCCTATCCAGGCATGCCAGGCAAGGGATAAAAAAGCCAGTGTTGCCAGCAGTTGCCCAAGCGGTATGCCTACAAAATGAAAGGTGAACAGATGGCGCCAGCCTTCGAAATTAAGGCTAGAAGTGAAAACGGCTCCGACGAGGAGGATCAACGTGTAAACAGCCATGATGATGGCCGTCATGCGCTGAATGAGGAAATCCCGCGAGCCGTAATGAGCGCCCACCACCAAGCGCCGGGTACCAATGCGTTCTTGCGTCGCCATTACCACGCTCCAAACAATTTAAGGCCAAAGACCACAGTGAGCGCCAAGCTGACGCCAAACACGATACCTGCACTTTTTTGGGCGCTGGCTTTATCGACACCAATGTGCAGATCGATGGTCAGGTAACGAATCCCCGCACAGAAATGATGCAGATAACCCCAGATCAAGACCAGCAAAATCAGCTTGGACAAAGGGTGGGCCGTATAGGCCTGCATAGAGGCAAACGATTCGGGCGATGAGACGCTCAACGCAAACAGCGGCAGTATCACCAGAGGCAGACTTAAAAATAACAAGACGCCGCTGATGCGATGAAAGATTGACGATTTACCGGCCGGGGGGAGTCGATAGCTCAGGATTTGAGAAATACCGATATTACGAAACTGCGGACGCGGCTTTGAAGCTGAACCAGACATGATGGCCTCGAAGTTATAACAAGCTATTTTTGATAAAGCGCAAGGGGTATTTTCGCCTATTTACGGTGGTCGCATCAAATTGGCGAAAAACTCGTTTTAATTCAAACTGTTTCTATAGTGAAACCGTTCTGTAACATATAACCCACGGCGCAATTCCATGGGGCGATCACCGTAGGTATAAGACACCCGTTCAACCTGCAATAAGGGGTCGCCCACGTTGACCTTCAGCCATTGCGCCGGTTCCGCCGTGGCGGCAACGGCCTTGATTTTTTCGTCGGCGCGCACCATGCTCACCCCAAATTCAGATTCGAACAAGCCATAGAGCGGCCCCCGATAACGCGCCAGCGATTCCGCCGTCAGGCCACGAAACACCGAGCCGGGCAACCAGATATCGTCAAGAATGGTGGGCGTCAGATCAAACGATAACAAACGGCGCAAATTAACAACCATATCGGCTGCGCGCACTTCCAGCAAACGCGCAACGTCGATGGGCGCCTTGACCCGCCGGCAGTCCAGAATCTGGCTGCCCGAAACCGGAGGTTTGCCGTCATCCGCAGCCAGGCGCAAAAACCGGTAGCGCACCTTGGCCTCGCTGTGGGTTGCCACAAACGTGCCTTTGCCTTGCCGGCGCAGCAGAAGATTTTCGGCTGCCAGATCATCGATGGCCTTACGCACCGTACCCTGGCTGACCTGAAAACGCGCCGCCAGTTCGAATTCGCTGGGTATGGCCTCGCCCGGCTTCCATTCGCCCCGATCCAGACTTTGCACCAACAGCCCCTTGATTTGCTGATACAGCGGGCTAAAGGCCGCACTGCCAGCAGTACGATCGGCGTCGAGAACGCGATCCAGGGGAGGGGTGTCAGGCATAACGCGGGCGCGAAGAATCACGAAAAGTTTGCAACGCTGTGTATTGTCGCACGCTGGCGCTTTTGTGTCGAATACTCTTGTGTCTTATATAAGATATAAGATGATTGACGTTAACGTCAGTTTCGACTACTCTTTTTCGCGTTGCAAAGGAATTAAACTGTCGAGTGACATTCACTCACTCAACCTGTCATCTACCGGAGATTTTTCATGTCCAAACCCGCCATGCGTGTCGCCGTCACGGGCGCGGCCGGCCAAATTGGTTACGCCCTTCTGTTCCGCATCGCCTCGGGCGAAATGCTCGGCAAAGATCAACCCGTCATTCTGCAATTGCTCGAAATTCCCGACGAAAAAGCGCAAAAGGCGCTCAAAGGCGTCATGATGGAACTCGACGACTGCGCCTTCCCTTTGCTGGCCGGCATGAGCGCGCACAGTGACGCTCGCCAGGCATTCAAAGATGTCGATGTTGCCCTACTGGTAGGCGCACGCCCCCGCGGCCCCGGAATGGAACGCAAAGACCTGCTGCACGTCAACGCACAGATCTTCACGGCGCAGGGCAAAGCGTTAAACGACGTTGCCAGCCGCAACGTTAAAGTGCTGGTGGTGGGCAACCCCGCCAACACCAATGCCTACATCGCGATGAAATCGGCGCCCGATCTGCCATCAAAGAATTTCACCGCCATGCTGCGCCTGGATCACAACCGCGCGCTCTCGCAACTGGCCGCCAAATCGGGCAAACCAGTCGCCGACATCGAACGTCTCGTCGTCTGGGGCAATCACTCGCCTTCCATGTATCCGGACTTCCGCTTTGCGACAGTAGGAGGCAAAAGCCTGACTCAGCTTATCAATGACGACAAATGGAACCGCGAAGTCTTCATCCCCACTGTGGGCAAACGCGGCGGCGCCATCATTGAAGCCCGCGGCTTGTCTTCGGCGGCATCGGCGGCCAACGCCGCCATTGACCACATTCACGACTGGATACTGGGCACTCACGGCAAGTGGGTCACCATGGGCATCCCTTCCAATGGTTCTTACGGCATACCCAAAGACGTCATCTACGGCGTGCCAGTAACCACCGTCAACGGCGAGTACACGCGTGTGGACGATCTGGAAATCGATGCATTCTCGCGTGAACGCATGGATTTCACTCTGAAAGAATTGCTCGAAGAACGCGACGGCGTGCAAGAACTACTTAAGTAAGCACAGGGTAAAGGCCGCTTCGCCAGCCTTTACCCCAATTCCTGAAGCATCCGTTTGCAAGCTACTCAACCGGAGATTCCCATGACCCGACCCACCTCCCCGGGCGCCTTGTTCCGCCAGGCGCTGAAAGATGAACAACCCCTGCAAATCATGGGGGCGATCAACGCCAACCATGCCTTGCTGGCCAAACGCGCAGGCTATCGCGCAATTTACCTTTCGGGGGGCGGCGTCGCGGCCGGATCGCTAGGCCTGCCCGATCTGGGCATTAATACACTTGACGATGTCCTGACCGATGTACGCCGCATCACCGATGTCTGCGATGTACCGCTGGCCGTCGACATCGATACCGGCTTCGGCCCGTCGGCGTTCAACATCGCCCGCACGATCAAAAGCCTGATCAAATTCGGCGCGGCGGCCTGCCATATCGAAGACCAGGTCGGTGCCAAACGCTGCGGCCACCGGCCCGGAAAAGAGATCGTCTCTACCTCAGAAATGGCCGACCGTGTCAAAGCAGCGGTCGACGCCCGCACCGATTCAGATTTTTTTATTATCGCGCGCACCGACGCCATCGCGGTCGATGGCGTTGACGCGGCGCTGGATCGCGCCCAGGCCTGCGTGGCGGCAGGGGCCGACGCCATATTCGCCGAAGCGTCGTACGATCTGGCCACCTACAAACGATTTTCCAGCGCACTGAATGTACCGATTCTGGCCAACATCACCGAGTTCGGCCAAACCCCCTTGTTCAGCGTGCCCGAGCTCGCCGGCGCCGGCGTAGCCATGGTGCTTTATCCCTTGTCAGCCTTTCGCGCCATGAACAAAGTGGCAGAAACGGTTTACCAGGCAATACGCCGCGACGGCCACCAGAAAAACGTCATCAATTTAATGCAAACCCGCGACGAACTCTACGACCGTATCGACTATCACACGTACGAATCCAGGCTCGACGCACTGTTCGCACAATCCAAATAATTTTCGGGAGCTCAGACATGGCAATCGCAGCACCAAAAACCAACCCGGGCTTCAAGCCCAAGAAATCCGTAGCGCTATCGGGCATCGTGGCTGGCAATACCGCCCTATGCACCGTTGGACGCAGCGGCAACGACCTGCACTACCGCGGCTATAACATCCTGGACATCGCGCAAACCTGCGAATTCGAAGAAATCGCCCATCTGCTGATCCACGGCAAACTGCCTACCAAGGCCGAATTGACTGCCTACAAGAAAAAACTGCATAGCTTACGCGGCTTACCCGCCGCCTTGCAAAGCGCTCTCGAGTCGCTGCCGGCGGCCAGCCATCCTATGGATGTAATGCGCACCGCCGTGTCGGTGCTGGGCTGCGTGCTACCCGAAAAGGACGACCATAACCTGCCCGATGCGCGCGACATTGCAGATCATCTGATAGCCAATCTGGGCTCAGCGCTGCTTTATTGGTACCACTACAGCCACAATGGCCGCATCATCGACGTTCAGACCGACGATGACAGCATAGGCGGCCATTTCCTGCACCTGCTGCACGGCACCGTGCCCAGCGACGACTGGGTTCGCGCCATGCACACCTCGCTGATTCTGTACGCAGAGCACGAATTCAACGCCTCGACCTTCACCAGCCGGGTGATTGCCGGCACGGGCTCCGACATGTATTCGGCCATCGCCGGTGGCATTGGCGCGCTGCGCGGCCCCAAGCATGGGGGCGCGAACGAAGTCGCCTTCGAAATACAGAAACGCTACGATACGCCCGCCCAGGCCGACGCCGACATCCGCCGTCGGGTCGAAAACAAAGAGGTCGTCATTGGCTTTGGCCATCCCGTGTACACGGTATCCGACCCGCGCAACCAGGTCATCAAGGAAGTCGCGCGCAAGCTGTCGAAAAAAGAACAGAACATGAAAATGTTCAATATCGCGGAACGTCTTGAAACCACCATGTGGGACATCAAAAAAATGTTCCCCAACCTCGATTGGTTCTCGGCCGTGTCCTACCACATGATGGGCGTACCCACGGCCATGTTTACGCCACTGTTCGTGATTGCACGCACCGCCGGCTGGTCGGCCCACATCATCGAACAGCGCATCGACAACAAGATCATCCGCCCTACCGCCAATTACGTCGGTCCGGAAGATCAGAAATTCGTTGCCCTCGCTAAACGCAAATAAATACAGCCACCCGGGAATCCTTTATGTCCGCGCCCATTTCCAACGTTCGACCCACACCCGATCAGGTACTGGTCGATATCGTCGATTACGTTCTCAATTACCAGATCAAAAGCGATCTGGCCTACGAAACAGCCCGCAACTGCCTGATCGATACGCTGGGCTGCGGCCTAGAGGCGCTGGAGTACCCCGCGTGCAAGAAGCTGATGGGCCCCATCGTGCCTGGCACCGTCGTACCCAACGGTGCCAAAGTGCCGGGCACGCAATTCCAGCTCGATCCCGTGCAGGCAGCTTTCAACATCGGCGCCATGATCCGCTGGCTCGACTTTAACGACACCTGGCTGGCGGCCGAGTGGGGTCATCCGTCGGACAATCTGGGCGGCATTCTGGCCACGGCCGACTGGCTTTCGCGCAACGCCGTGGCCATGGGCAAGGCGCCCTTGCTCATGCGCGATGTCCTAACAGGGCTGATCAAGGCGCACGAAATCCAGGGCTGCATCGCACTGGAAAACTCCTTTAACAAGGTCGGGCTTGATCACGTCGTACTGGTTAAAGTTGCGTCTACGGCAGTGGTCTCGCAAATGCTCGGCCTGACCCACGACGAAACCATCAACGCCGTATCCCTGGCCTGGGTCGACGGCCAAAGCCTGCGCACCTATCGCCACGCCCCCAACACCGGCAGCCGCAAAAGCTGGGCTGCGGGCGACGCCACCAGCCGCGCCGTCCGTCTGGCGCTGATCGCCAAAACCGGCGAAATGGGTTACCCATCGGTTTTGTCAGCCAAAACCTGGGGGTTCTACGACGTGCTGTTCAAAGGCCAGCCTTTCAAATTTCAGCGCCCCTACGGCAGCTACGTCATGGAAAACGTGCTCTTCAAAATTTCATTCCCGGCCGAATTCCATTCGCAAACGGCTGTTGAATGCGCCATGGACCTTCATCGGGAGCTGAAAAAAGCCGGCAAAACCGATGTGGACATCAAGCACATTACCATCCGCACACACGAAGCCTGCATCCGCATCATCGACAAGAAAGGGCCTTTGAACAATCCGGCCGACCGCGACCACTGCATTCAGTATATGGTGGCCATCCCCGTGATCTTTGGCCGCCTGACTGCTGGCGACTACGAGGACTCGATCGCGTCCGACCCGCGCATCGATGCCTTGCGCAGCAAAATCGAATGCGTCGAAGACCCAGCCTTTACCCAGGATTATCACAATCCCGAAAAACGCTCAATTGCCAACGCCCTGACCGTTGAATTCAACGACGGCAGCAAGCTGGCCGAAATCGTCTGCGAATATCCCATCGGCCACAAGCGCCGCCGCAAGGACGGCATACCTCTGCTGGAAGAGAAGTTCCGCATCAACCTGGCGCGTCAGTTCCCGGCCAAACAGCAAGAGCGCATCCTGGCCGTTTCGCTTGACCAGAAAGCGCTTGAAGCCATGCCCGTGCACGAATACGTGGATATGTATGTGATTTGATGGCGCCCGAAGGGGCACCACGGCAGATAGCTTGGGCTGATACGGATTATCGATAGCTGGGCGGGTACGGATTATCGATAGCTTGGGCTGATACGGATTATCGATAGCTGGGCGGGTACGGATTATCGAGCGAATGGCACCCACAAGGGGTGCCACTACAAATACGTATCCGTGAAACATGTAGCGGCAGCCCTTGTGGCTGCCAAATCGGGGTCGGAGGACAAACAATATGGCTCGCGCCATCACTCATAACACGGCACAACATCAGTTTGAATGGCAGGAAGACGCAACCTTGTGCGTCCTTGTCTACACCTTGCAGGCCGATGTCATGACAATTACCTATACCGGCGTTCCCGACGCGGTCGGGGGCCGAGGCATCGCCGCCGAGCTTACCCAATTCGCGCTGGACACCGCCCGGACTCAAGGCTGGAAAGTACGCCCCGTGTGCAGTTACGCAGCGGCCTATTTGCGGCGCCATCCTGAATATCAGGCATTACTTGTGTAGCGGCAGCCCTTGCGTAGCGGCAGCCCTTGTGGCTGCCATTCTTCCATAATGTAAATGCCGTCTTGATTGGCAAGCTTCTGGCACCCACAAGGGGTGCCGCTACAAAACGTGTCTGTCGCTGATTCCGTTTATGTCTTATATAAGATATAAGACATTTGCCTGAATGCCTGCTTCCTCTTACAATTCGGGGGTCAATTTTCCCACCCCTGAATCGAAGGGCACGCACCATGCTAAGTACCTATCGCCAACACGTAGCCGAGCGCGCAGCGCTTGGCACTGTCCCCCTGCCGCTATCGGCTGCGCAAACCGCGGACCTGATCGAGTTGCTTAAAAATCCGCCCGCCGGCGAGGCCGACTTTTTACTTGATCTGATTACACACCGAGTCCCCGCTGGCGTCGACGATGCCGCCAAGGTCAAGGCCTCTTACTTGGCCGCCGTGGCGCTGGGGAAAGAAACCTGCCGTTTGATCGACCGCAAACACGCTACCGAACTGCTGGGCACGATGCTGGGAGGCTACAACATAAGTCCTCTCATCGCGCTGCTGGACCAAGCCGATCTGGCCCCTGTTGCGGCGAAGGCCTTAAAAAGCAGCCTGCTGGTGTTCGACGCCTTTCACGACGTGCAGGAAAAGGCCGAAAAAGGCAATCAGTACGCCAAGGAGGTACTGCAAAGCTGGGCCGGCGCCGAATGGTTCACCAGCCGCCCGGAAGTTCCGCAAAGCCTGACACTGACCGTATTCAAGGTCAACGGCGAAACCAACACCGATGACTTGTCTCCCGCGCCCGATGCATGGAGCCGCCCCGACATTCCTCTGCATGCGCTAGCCATGCTGAAGAACCCCCGCCCGGGCATCGAACCCGACGAGGCGGGTAAAGTCGGCCCTATGAAATTCATTGAACGCTTGAAAGAAAAAGGCCACCTGTTGGCCTATGTTGGCGACGTGGTCGGCACCGGGTCCTCCCGCAAATCGGCGACAAATTCAGTCCTTTGGCTGACGGGCGAAGATATCCCGTTTGTACCCAACAAACGCTTTGGCGGCGTCTGTCTAGGCGGAAAGATCGCACCGATCTTCTATAACACAATGGAAGACTCCGGAGCCTTGCCCATCGAGCTGGACGTGTCCAAAATGGAAATGGGCGACGTCATCGAATTGCGCCCTTACGAGGGCCGTGCGCTTAAAGACGGCAAGGTCATTGCCCAATTCGAGCTCAAGTCCGACGTGCTGCTCGATGAAGTGCGCGCCGGCGGCCGAATTCCGCTGATCATCGGCCGAGGCCTTACGGCCAAGGCACGGGCGGCGTTAGGCCTGCCCGCCACGACGCTGTTCCGTCTGCCGCACAATCCGGCCGACTCGGGCAAGGGCTACACCCTGGCGCAAAAAATCGTGGGTCGAGCCTGCGGCTTGCCCGAAGGCAAAGGCATTCGTCCCGGCACCTATTGCGAGCCCAGGATGACCTCGGTGGGCAGCCAGGACACGACCGGCCCCATGACTCGCGACGAACTCAAAGACCTGGCCTGCCTGGGCTTCTCGGCCGACCTGGTGATGCAATCGTTCTGCCATACTGCGGCCTATCCCAAGCCGGTCGACGTCAAAACCCATCATGAACTGCCCGCATTCATGAGCACCCGCGGCGGCGTGTCGCTACGCCCGGGCGATGGCATTATCCACTCGTGGTTAAACCGTATGCTGCTGCCCGACACCGTGGGCACGGGCGGAGATTCGCATACACGCTTTCCCATCGGTATCAGTTTCCCGGCCGGATCGGGCCTGGTGGCCTTTGCTGCCGCCACCGGCGTGATGCCGCTGGACATGCCCGAATCCGTTCTGGTGCGCTTCAAAGGCAATCTGCAACCAGGCGTCACCTTGCGTGATCTGGTCAACGCCATTCCGCTATATGCCATCAAACAGGGCCTGCTTACGGTTGAAACAAAGGGCAAGAAAAATGTTTTCTCGGGCCGCATTCTGGAAATCGAAGGCCTGCCCAATCTGAAGATCGAACAGGCTTTCGAACTATCGGACGCGTCGGCCGAGCGCTCGGCTGCCGGCTGCACGGTGCGCCTGGGCAAAGAACCCATCATCGAATACATCAACAGCAACGTCACTCTGCTGAAGTGGATGATTGCCAATGGCTACGAAGACGAACGCACGCTGGGCCGCCGCATCAAGGCCATGCAGGCGTGGCTGGCCAACCCCCAGCTGATCGAACCCGACGCCGACGCACAATATGCGGCCGTGATCGAGATTGATCTGGCGGATGTGCACGAACCCATCCTGGCCTGCCCCAACGATCCCGACGACGTCAAAACGTTGTCCGATGTCGCCGGCACGCATATCGACGAAGTATTCATAGGCAGTTGCATGACCAATATCGGGCACTTCCGCGCAGCGTCCAAGCTGCTTGAAGGCAAGCGCGATATCCCCGTCAAGCTGTGGGTCGCGCCACCCACCAAAATGGATCAGAAACAGCTTACAGAGGAAGGTCACTACGGCGTTCTGGGCAGTGCCGGCGCACGCATGGAAATGCCGGGATGCTCATTGTGCATGGGCAACCAGGCGCAAGTGCGTGAAGGCGCTACCGTCATGTCCACCAGCACGCGCAACTTCCCCAACCGATTAGGCAAGAACGCCAACGTATTCCTGGGTTCAGCCGAACTGGCTGCGATTTGTTCACGGCTGGGCAGAATCCCCACCAAAGCCGAGTACATGGCCGATATGAGCGCCCTGAACCAAGATAGCAATCAAATCTACCGCTACATGAATTTTGACCAGATCGAAGACTTCAAGGAGGTCGCCGACGCAGTCGGCGTTTGAGGACGGCAGGATAACGGAAAATGGCAGCCACGAGGGCTGCCGCTACATGAGAAACGGATATGCTTTTGTAGCGGCAGCCCTCGTGGCTGCCATTTTTTCTGATCGAAAAAACCAACCCTGCAAAATTTTGGCAATCAGGCCTAAAATGATGTGATCGTCGACGGCGATCTCGCGGCCTGAATTGATATATGCACCTGTCTCTTCGGTATCCCGCTGCCTCGCCCGGGTTCATGCCAACGCTATCCTTCCACGGAGTTCACCATGTTGCACAATACCTTCAATAGTCTGCAAAAATTCAAGGTGGGGCGCAAGACGGCCCAGTTCTATTCGCTGGCGGCGCTGGGCAAAAATCTGGGAGCGGACGTCCATCGCCTGCCGATATCGATCCGTATCGTGCTCGAATCGGTACTGCGCAACTGCGACGGTAAAAAGGTCACCGAACAGCACGTCAAGCAACTGGCCAACTGGAAACCCAATGCCAAACGCGACGAGGAAATCCCGTTTGTCGTGGCACGGGTCATATTGCAGGATTTTACTGGCGTGCCGTTGCTGGCCGATATCGCCGCCATGCGCTCGGTAGCGGCCAGAATGGGCAAAGACCCCAAACGCATCGAGCCCATGGTGCCGGTCGATCTGGTTGTTGACCATTCAGTCATGGTCGATTATTACGGCACAAAAAGCGCCCTGGGCCTGAACATGAAGCGAGAGTTCGAGCGCAACCAGGAACGGTACCAATTCCTGAAATGGGGCATGCAGGCCTTTGATACCTTTGGCGTGGTGCCCCCGGGCTTTGGCATCGTGCACCAGGTCAACCTGGAATATCTGGCGCGTGGCGTACATTACAACGCCAAAGACAATGTGTACTACCCCGACACCTTGGTGGGCACCGATAGTCACACCACCATGATCAACGGCATAGGCGTGGTGGGCTGGGGCGTGGGCGGCATCGAGGCCGAAGCGGGAATGCTCGGCCAGCCCGTGTACATCCTCACTCCCGATGTGGTGGGGGTAGAACTTAAAGGCGAATTGCGCGGCGGCGTAACCGCCACCGATCTGGTGCTGACCATTACCGAAATGCTGCGTGCGGCCAAGGTTGTAGGCAGCTTCGTCGAGTTCTGTGGCCCGGGCACCTCCAGCCTGTCCGTAACCGACCGGGCCACCATCGGCAACATGTCCCCCGAGTACGGAGCCACCATGGGCTTTTTCCCGGTGGACGATCGCACCATCGAATATTTCAAGGGAACCGGCCGAACGAAAGACGAGGTCGACGCCCTGAAAGCCTATTTCAAAGCTCAGGGCCTGTACGGCGTGCCTGAGGCTAAAGATATTGCCTACACCCGGGTTCTGACTCTGGATTTATCCACCGTCACGCCTTCCTTGGCGGGGCCCAAGCGTCCGCAGGACCGGATCGAGGTTGGCAAGGTCAAAAGCACGTTCATCGACCTGTACTCTAAAAAAGCGGCTGAAAACGGCTTTAGCCAACCGCCCGAAAAACTCAATCAGGTCTTTGTCACCAGCGCCGGCACCAAAATCAAGAATGGCGACATCGTCATCGCGGCCATCACGTCGTGCACCAACACGTCCAACCCCAGTGTGATGCTGGCCGCCGGCTTGCTGGCCAAAAAGGCCGTCGAAGCGGGGCTTAAAATCCCCAGCTACGTCAAGACATCATTGGCGCCCGGATCGCGGGTCGTCACCGAATACCTCACCAAGACGGGGCTGCTGCCCTACCTGGAAAAACTCGGGTTCGACGTAGCCGCCTATGGCTGCACGACCTGCATCGGCAACGCGGGCGATCTGACGCCCGACATGAACGAAACTATTATTCAAAATAATCTGGTCTGTTCCGCGGTGCTTTCGGGCAACCGCAATTTTGAAGCACGCATCCACCCCAACGTCAAAGCCAATTTCCTCTCCTCGCCGCCGCTGGTCGTGGCTTACGCGCTGGCTGGCACCATGCTGCGCGATCTCATGACCGAGCCCGTTGGCAAAGGCAAACACGGAGATGTGTGGCTGGGCGATATCTGGCCCACCAACGCCGAAGTGCAGGCCCTGCTCGGCCAGGCCATGAATCCCGTCGCGTTCCAGGCCAACTACAGCCAGATCAAAACCAACCCCGGCAAACTCTGGAAAGCGATCACCGGCGTCGACGGCAAGGTATACAACTGGCCCGAGTCCACCTATATTGCCGAACCCCCCTTCTTCGAAGGCTTCGGCATGAAGCCCGCAGCCATGCCGCCGGTAAATGGTGCGCGCGTACTGGCGATCTTCGGTGATTCAGTCACCACCGACCATATATCACCGGCCGGATCCATCAAGGAAAGCTCGCCCGCCGGCGTATGGCTCAAACAGAATGGCGTAGACAAACAAGACTTCAACAGCTATGGCTCGCGGCGCGGCAACCACGAGGTCATGATGCGCGGCACCTTTGCCAATGTACGCATCAAAAACCTGATGATCCCGGTCAATTCCGATGGCAGCCGATTTGAAGGCGGCGAAACACTGTACCAACCGACGGACGAACGCTTGTCGATTTACGACGCCGCCATGAAATACGTGGCGGCGGGCGTGCCCACCGTCATTTTCGGCGGTGAAGAATACGGCACAGGATCATCCCGCGACTGGGCCGCCAAGGGCACACAACTGCTAGGCGTCAAGGCAGTCATTGCGCGCAGCTTTGAACGCATACACCGAAGCAATCTGGTGGGCATGGGCGTATTGCCGCTGCAGTTCAAGGGCGAGGACAACACTGATTCGCTGGGCATTACCGGTCGCGAAACATTCGATATTTCAGGCACCGAACACGGCATCAAACCGCAGCAGGACGTAACCCTCACCATTCATCGCCCCGATGGGTCGCGTCAGGACGTCAAAGTGCTGCTGCGCATCGATACCTCAACCGAGGTCGATTACTACCAGCACGGAGGCATCCTGCCTTACGTACTGCGTGACCTTCTGGCCGCCTGACCTTGCACATGCCACGTACACCCGCCGCCCCCCACGCCCCGCGCCAGTCTCGCGATGTTCAGCTCCTTGTCGCGCTGGCCGGGTCGTTGGCCTTGTCCGGATGCCGCCTGGAGGACATCTACTGGGAAAACCTGTTAGGCGCACATATCAACAAGCTGCTGCAAGGTCGCAAGAACAAGGCCATCGAAACCGCGCTCGAGCACCTGGTCGAGCAAAATCTGAATGCCTACGAAATTCTCGTCGAGCAATCCGAAACCCTGTCGGAGTCCACTCAACTGACCGTCGACGGCGTCGAGTACGACGCGCTTCTGTTCTCGGCCCCGATCGTGGCCTGGACACGTTATCAGCTGCCCGAGGGCCGTATAGGGAAAACCGTGCAACAGGCGCTCAATGAACAGTTACGCGCCCATATTGTGGCCGAAGGCGCACGGCTGGCCCTGATCCCGCAACTGGTCTGTTTTGATCAAATGCCGCAATCGTTCCAGGAAACCTGGGCATGGACCCGGCACCTGGGTCTGGCCGCCCTTGGCGCCGGATCAGACGCTTCCCTTATCAAGACCGCTACCGACTCGGAAGGGATGCTGGCCGATGCGCGCTTCATTGTCGGCGCTATTGTGGCACCCAAAGGCGGGGCGCTGTTTCGCTGGCAGTCGCCCGAGGCTGGCCATGCCGCAACACGCGACAAATGCGTCGCCAACTGGTCCCATGACAACGCTCAAACCCTGGCGTCGCTCTTTACAGGATGCAATTTCGAACACCTTGCGCCCGACGCCTACTACGTCAGCAATCGTGAAGCGGATCGCCACCTGCGCCCATTGGCCTTGAAGGCTTCCGTCACATGGCTACAGACAGTAGCCGCTTTACCCGCCAGCGATCTGCGCGCCGCCGTTGTCGGCTGCGGCGACGGCCTGGTCGAAGAATACCGAATCGGCTTTAGCACCCGGCACAGCAATGACGTGATCTACGGATGCATCTGGCCCATCCTAAGCAAGGACGAAGCGGTCGTCGAAAGTGCTGATGGCGCGCAAACCGACACGCCGGACGATATCGCCGCACTCATCAAGGAACTGGGCGTCAGCGACACCCGTCGCCTGCCCGGCCTATATCCGGCCGAGTTCTGCAACGACTGCGGCGCGCCCTATTTCCCCAGCCCGCTAGGCGAGATGATGCATCCCGAGCTCCCGGAAGAAATCGATGTGAATCCGGTTCATTTTCATTAGGGTGAAGATGGCATGGCACCCACAAGGGGTGCCGCTACATGATTCACGGTCACGTATTTGTAGCGGCACCCCTTGTGGGTGCCATTTTCAACCTAAACCGCCACACTCCCATAGACTCTAACCTTCCTCCCCCTTCGCTGAGCTTCGATATTTTTTGCCGGGTGGTCGACAATTTCGGCGATATCGGCGTTTGCTGGCGCCTGGCGCGACAATTGGCAGATATGCCCAACGGCCACCGCGTGCGCCTGTGGGTCGACAATCTGCACCGCTTCGCCAAGATCGAAGCCCGCGTCGACCCGGCGCAGGATCGGCAAACCGTTGAACGCATCGACCTGGTGCACTGGACCCCGGAGCCGCCCGACCTACAACCCTGCCAAGTCGTGGTCGAGGCCTTCGCCTGCGACCCGCCCCAAGGTTTTATCCAGCGCATGGCCGCAGAACACAGCGTGTGGATCAACCTTGAATATCTCAGCGCCGAGCCGTGGGTTGAGAGCTGCCACGCCCTTGCCTCCATACATCTCAGCGGCTTGCGTAAAATTTTTTTCTTTCCCGGCTTTACGCCACATACCGGCGGCCTGCTGCGTGAGCCGCATCTGCTCAAAACACGCAAGCGCTGGTTATCCGAACCGGGCAACGCGCAAGCCCTGAGGCGGGCGTTACGCTTGCCCGATAATCTGTCGCAGAGCCTGCAAAAGGGCGACTGCCGACAGGTATTTCTGTTCTGTTACCCTAGCGCGCCTGCATTGGGCCTGCTGCAAGGTCTCGCACACGATCCCACGCCCTCAGTCATACTCGTGCCAGCGGGGGTCTATCCCAGGCTTGAGGCGAGCCAAACACCTCATGTCCATGTCCACGAAATTCCGTTCGTCGACCAAACCACCTTCGATCAGGTGTTATGGAGCAGCGACTTGAATTGCGTGCGGGGAGAAGACTCGCTTGTACGCGCCATGTGGGCAGGCAAACCGTTCCTGTGGCAAATCTATCCGCAGAACGAGGACGCTCACCTGGTCAAATTGCAGGCATGGCTTGCGCAAACTTCGTTTTCACCTGCCGTCCAGGCCCTGATGCAAGCATGGAACGGCGACACGCACGCCAGCGTCGGCGCACTGGTGAGCCGCCTTTTGTCCGTGCCAGCATGGTCCGAGTGGCAGCGCGATACGCGTCTATGGACGGAAAAAATGGCTCAACAACCCGATTTGGCCAGCTCTTTGCTGAGGCTTTGCGTGAAATTGCTGCAAACAGGTTAAAATGCTGAGTTTTGTAGAAAATTGTGCTCCGAACCGGCAGTGTCACCATCTGGCGGAGCAAATCACCCCGGAGTTTTTTTAAACATGAAAACCGCACAAGAACTGCGCGTTGGCAACGTTGTCATGGTGGGCAGCGACGCCCAGATCGTCCTGAAGGCCGAATACAATAAATCGGGCCGCAACTCCGCCGTTGTAAAACTGAAATTCAAGAATCTCCTCACCGGGTCCGGCAGCGAGTTGGTTTACAAGGCCGATGAAAAGTTCGACATCGTCGTTCTGGATCGCAAAGAGTGCACCTACTCGTACTTTGCCGACCCCATGTATGTCTTCATGGACGAAGAATACAACCAGCACGAAATTGAAGTCGAAAGCATGGGCGATGCGCTGAACTACCTTGAAGAAGGCATGAAAGTCGAAGTCGTGTTCTACGACGAGCGGGCGCTTTCGGTTGACCTGCCCACCATTGTTGTGCGCGAAATTATCTATACCGAACCCGCTGTGCGCGGCGACACATCGGGCAAAGTGCTCAAACCCGCCAAAATCAACACGGGAATGGATCTCAACGTACCGCTATTTTGCGCAATTGGCGACAAAATCGAAATCGACACGCGCACCGGAGAATACCGCAGCCGCGTCATGTAAACGCTTGCTTACTGCAAGCGATCATCATCCAGGTAATCAGGAATAGGCATTATCACAATGCCGTCCTGGGCCAGCGATTCGCGCTCTTGTGCCGTGGCCGTGCCACGGATGGCGCGCTCTTCAATGACGCCCTCGTGCATGCGGCGGGCTTCCTGGGAAAACTGCTCACCGACATTTTCCGTACTGCGCACAATCTGACGCAGGTGGCGCAGGATTTCTCCTTGCAATTGCATCAATTGCGAGCTGGCCGGCGCCGCCACAGCTGTTTTGTCAGCAGGGGGCACATGCCCGGACGGCTCACGCGCGTGGCCCACGTTAATGCGGGGTGCCGACAATTTCTTGCCGACCTGGCTGCTGCCACATACCGGGCATGTCAGCAGCCCGCGAGCCTGCTGCGATTCATAGCCATCGGCCGAGCCGAACCAGCCTTCAAAAACATGGCCGGATTCACACTGAAGATCGAAAACTTTTAATGTCATGAGAGCACTATGGGGGCGCTTGGCCTGAAAACAAGATTGTATCCCCTGATTCCATTCTAAAAGGGTCGTGAATTTTTATTGATGACAGCCACGAGGGCTGCCGCTACATTGATGACGGCATTACAGACGCGGGACAGAGGCCAGCAAACACCGGGTTTGGGCGTGTTGGGGTGCATTGAGCACCGATTCCGTATTTCCGGTTTCAATTATCTTGCCTGCGTGCATCACCGCGATGCGATGCGACAGATATTCGACAACGCCGAAATTATGAGTAATAAACAAGTAGGCAATACCATACTCCCGCTGCAAATCGTTCAACAACTCAAGAATTTGGGCTTGAACCGACACGTCCAACGCCGACGTCGGCTCGTCGCACACCAACACAGCCGGCTCCACGGCCAGCGCGCGAGCGATGGCTATCCGCTGCCGCTGCCCGCCCGAAAATTCGTGCGGATAGCGATCCAGGGTGTTTTTGGGCAAGCCCACTCGTTCAAGCAATCTACGCACGCTCGCACTGCGCGCGGCTCTCGAACGATCTGGCCTTAAGGCGGCGACCCCCTCGTCGAGTATCTCGCCCACTCGCATGCGCGGGTCAAGCGAAGCGTAAGGATCCTGGAACACAATCTGTATCTTCTGACGCAAGCGCTTAAGGCGCCTGCCACGGGCCGACAAGAGCGCCTCGTCATCCAGGCTGGCGTAGCCTGCCACCTTTGCGTCTTTGCCCAGTAAACGCAACAACGCTCGAGCCGTGGTGGTTTTACCGCAGCCCGACTCGCCCAGCAAAGCGAGCGTTTCACCCGCGCAAAGATCGAAGGACACATCGTCAACCACCTGAATCGATCCGGTCACGCGATGCAGCATGCCGCTGCGTATGGGATAGCGCACAGACAAATGATCGACACTTAGGATCGGCGCTTCAGCCGCCCACGTAATTGCCGTCGCTTGCGCCGACGGCTCACGCGGTGGCTCTGAATGCGCCAAGCTACCAGTGGTCAGGGAACGACCGCGTTTCGCAAGGCTGGGGACGGCCGCCAGCAGCTCCAACGCATAGGGGTGCTCGGGCGCCGCAAAAAAGCCGGCGACATCTCGCGTCTCTACAATTTCTCCGGCACGCATCAGTGCAACATGATCGGCCACGTTTTTTACTACAGCCAGGTCATGGGTGATCAGCAGAATCGCCATGCCCAATTCATGCTGAATATCGGCCAGCAAGTCCAGGATCTGCGCCTGCACCGTGACATCCAGCGCCGTGGTGGGTTCATCGGCAATCAATAGGCTGGGTTCGGCCGCCAGCGCCATGGCAATCATGACCCGCTGCTTTTGCCCTCCCGAAAACTGGAAAGGGTAATCATGAAAACGACGCTTCGGCTCAGGGATGCCAACCCGGGCAAGCCACCACTGCGCCCGCTCGACGGCGGCAGCGCCACGATACGAAGTGTGGGCGGCCAACATCTCGACAATCTGTTGGCCTACGGTCAACACCGGATTCAGACTGGTTGCAGGTTCCTGAAAAATGATGCCTATCTGTCCGCCACGTACCGCTCGCATGCGATGCTCCGGCAGACGATTCAAATCCTGCGCACCCAACCGGATTTCTCCGGCGGTGATCTGCCCGGCCTCGGGCAGCAAGCGCAACAGGGCCAGCGCAGTTATGCTCTTGCCACAGCCCGATTCGCCCACCAAAGCAAAGGTCTGCCCACGCTCTACGGCCAGTTGCAAAGACTTGACCGCCTCGAAGAGACCCGCGTCGCTCGCGACCTGCACCGACAGCCCGCGCACCGCCAGAACCTCTTCGCTCGCGCCGTCCAGCCTGTTTGAAGCGCCGTTCACCTCGGTTGTCATGACGCTTCCTCTTCGGTCAGGCTTTTCATCTGCGCCGCACGACGCCGTAAATGTGCAGGACTGAACTTGCGGACACGCGGATCGAAAGCGTCCTGCACGGCATCGGCAAAGATATTCGCTGCCAGAACCAACGCCAGCAAAAATATAAACGCCGTCAGCAGATTCCACCAGATCATGGGATCACGCGACATTTCAAGACGCGCCGAATCGATCATGGTGCCAAACGATGGCGTATTGGGGTCGACCCCTATGCCCAGGTAAGACAGGACGGCCTCATACAGCACCAGGCTGGAGAACTCGAGCACCATGGTAATAAGCACAATATGCATGACATTGGGCAGCAAATGCCTGCGCATGATGCGCCAGTGCGACACGCCAAAGGCGCGCGCCGCCTGCACATAGTCGAGCTCACGCAACTTCAGCGTTTCTGCCCGAAGCAAGCGGCACAACCCTGCCCATCCGGTCAATCCCAGAATCAGACACAGAAAAAATAAACGCAGATCGGCACGCGCCGCCACCGTATCGAAGGCGTTCGGATTATTGTCGATATACACCTGCATCATCAAGACACAAGCCGCAATCAGCAGCACGCCCGGAATCGACGTAAGAGTGGTGTAAATATATTGAATGATATCGTCGACCCGTCCCTTGAAATAACCTGCCGATATGCCAAAAATCAGGGCGGGCGGCAACATGGTCATTGTGGTGAGGGTGCCTATGATGAGCGCGGTGCGCACGCTTTTAAGTGCTTGCCGCAATACATCGTTGCCGGTGCGGTCCGTGCCCAGGACATGGTAGTTGGTGGCAAGCGCCGCTGTCACACAAACAACCAGCATCAGCACGCAAAACGTCAGCCACATGGCACGCCACGGAACCTCGGACTCAGAGGACCACCACACACGCCAGGCACGCCCGGCGGTATTGGCCCGCGCTCGATGCGCCAGGGTCAGCAACAAGGCCGACGCCGCCGCGCACGCCACGGCCGCCAGCAAGCCAAACAACAATCGCCGTACGATATCCCTGCCGCTATCGGAATCCTTGCTCAAGCCCAGGCCGGCGTTTTGCAAACGCGGATAGTCGCGCACAAACCTTCCATGAACAAGCTCATTTTCTTTGGTGAATTGTCGCAAGGCCAAGGGTGCCGAGTAGGTTTTTTCAGGCTTGGCCAGCCGGGTCAGAGCCAGTACATCGTCCAGCACCGAACGCACCGACTGCGCATAAGCGACGGTCGTCGACCCCGATTTAATGGGCAGCTGGGGCCGATAATGCATGGAATCGAGCAGGCCCACCAGCACAAACGCGCACAACACCACGGCCGCACACATCGCCGAAGTTGTACGCGCCACACTGGCCCAGGTTGCTCGCAGCGCGGGCGTGCGTGCTACCCTGAAGGCATAAAGCAACAGGGCCAGCAACAGGCTGAAAACAAAAATATCGGTCCAGAGGAAAACGATCTTGGGCATGGGCTACTCGAACCGGATCCGTGGATCGGCCAGCGTATAGGAAATATCGGCCAGAATCAGGCCCACGATATACAACGCCGAGCCTAAAAAGACCATCGCCCGGACGATGGAAAAATCCTGGGCATTAATCGCGTCGATGGTGTAGCTGCCCAGGCCCGGAATGCCAAAAAAAGATTCTGAGATCAAACTGCCCATAAACAGCAGCGGAATCGCCGATACGGTTCCCGTAAGAATGGGCAGCATGGCGTTACGCAACACGTGACAAAACAACACGATATGTTCCGACAAACCTTTGGCGCGGGCAGTGCGTACATAATCTTTAGTCATTTCTTCCAGAAAAAGCGTCCGATAAAACCGCGCTTCGCCACCCATGCGCGACAAGACGCCCACCAGCACCGGCAACACCAGGAACCGGGCGCTATCCCACCCTCCGGAAAACCCCGAATAAGGCACCCAGCGCAAGACTTTCGCAAATAGCCATTGGCCGGCGATGATATAAAAAAGCCCCGAAATGGATAACAGGAGAACGCATATCACCACTCCTGAAAAGTCCAGCGGCGTGCCTTTAAAAAACGCCAGCAGCAAGGCGAAAACAATGCACACAAACAGGCCCAGCACAAAAGTCGGCAAGGCCAAGGCCAGGCTTGGCCCCATGCGCTCTACGATCTGATGTCCGATATCGCGGCCTTCATCTGAGAAACCGAAATCGAAACGCAACAAGGGCACCGAGCGGGCATAGAAAATGGTATCGGTCCATTGCGCCGCGCCGCTGGCCTGCGAATTGAAAAACAAGGGCTTGTCGTAACCCCGCTCGACCTTCCACTTGTCGATTGAGGTCTGGCTCACTCGTTGCCCGCCTATGGCCAGACGCGCCATGTCGTCGGGCGTATTGACGGCAAAAAACAGCGCAAAAGTCAGCAGGTTGACGCCTATCAGCACCAGCACGCCGTAGAGCAGCCGACGCAAAACGTAATTCATCATGGCGGCGGCGCTCCGTTGTGGTCTGCCGCAAGCGGCGTGGCGCGTTCGCGCCGGCGTATCACCCGCCATGCCGGATACAGGCTCAGCACCAGCAAGCCTGCGAGCAGCCACAGCGGCCACCATACCGGCCGATTCCAGCGCAAAATGCTTTTTTCACGAGCAACCGGGTCTATCTTGTAATACTGCAAGGTATTGCGCACCATTTGCGTCGGCTTGGCGTTGCCCACCCAGGACTGATAGGCCGCGCCGGACTTTGGAAAAAAGCCGAACATCCAGGGCGCATCGGCCTGGGCAATGGCGACCATGCGATGCACAATCTGCTCTTTTTGCGGGCCGTCGTCAAGGAATCGCATTTGTTCAAACAGGTGATCAAACTCCGGGTTGTGGTAGTTGGCCGCGTTTTCGCCACCTTTGGATGCCTTGGCATTGGGACCGTAGAGCAGGAACAGAAAATTTTCAGCGTCTGGATAATCCGCAACCCAGCCCCACATGAACATTTGCGCGCTGCCTCGGCGCATCTTGTCTTGAAAGCGGTTGTAATCAGTGGCGCGCACCTCTAGCTGAATATTCAAGGCGCTTAGTTGGCGCCGCATCCAGTCCTGCGTCGCATTCGAGCCCACACCTGCGGCCGAATCAAAATGCAAAATCAACGGTGCACCTGTTTTGGCGTTGCGCCCATCCGGATAGCCGGCTTCGGCCAGCAATCGTCTGGCCTCAGCCAGAGGCTTGCGCACCGGACGCCCGTCTTGCAAGACATACACATAAGGGTCGAGCCCTGCGGGCGGCGCCTGGTAACCCGGAATTCCGGGCGGGATGGGGCCATAGGCCACCTGAGCCTGGTCGTTTTGAAAAATCGAAATGTATTGTTCCCAATTGAAGGCGATACTGATCGCACGCCTCAGTTTGCGGTTTTTCTCTTGTTGCTCGGGCGTATCGCCCCGTCCCACGACCGGATCGAGCCAATTAAAACCAAAATAATAAATCTGCGCTTCCGTCGACTCGGGCAATTGAATGCCATGCTCCTTGTACAGCGAGGCCTTTTGGGCGGAGTCGCCAGCCGCCACGCGCATTGCCACTCCGATCCCGCTGCCGTCGACCTGCGGCACATCGTAGTAGCCCTGAATGAATTTGCCCATCAGCGGTACGCTTTCCTTTTCAAGCGTAAACACAATCTTGTCAATGAACGGCGTAAGCTTGCCGCAATCCGCTAACAAACCCGCGGCGCGATCCCCCGCTTCGCCTTCGCAGGGATATGGCTCCCCCCGAAAGTTCGGGTTTCGGGATAATACGTGGCGCCGGTTCTGAATAGACTCGGTCAGCATATAGGGCCCGGTGCCCACCGGCCAGGTATTAAGCGACAAATTGTGCTCAGCCATCCCCGGCTGGTGATAAAAGCGATCTGCCTCCCAGGGCACGGGCGCCGTAAAGGTCATGGCCAGCCAATATTTGAACTGCGGATACTTGCCGATGACCTTGATGCGCAGGGTATGGGCGTCGAGGGCCTGCACGCCGTCAAAACCAAATTGCCTCAAATCCAGCCAGGGCAAAGCCGCGCCGGCTGAGCGCGTGGCCCGCAAGGCCTTGTCGCGTGCCTTGAGTTGCTCGCCATACTCGCGCATCCCGACAATATGCTCGGCCATTACCGCATAGATGGGCGACACCACACGCGGACTGGCCAAGCGGCGAAACTCATAAACGTAATCATCGGCGGTCAATTCACGCGTGCCCGTTTTCTTGAAATCACCAATCGAAAACCGATGAGCGAGCGCCCCGGCAGCCAACGGCCAGTAGCGGTACTGGCCTGAAGGCTCGCGCGCGAACGCAGGATGCGGCGCAAACAGAATACCCGGCTTGATATGAATATCGTAGACACTGACGGCAATCGACGCCCCCGGCGCCTGATCGGGCAAGCGCTGGCCCGTTTTATCCAGATAAAACGGCTGGGCAAGCGCCACCGCTGCGCGCGGCGCCAGCTTATAAGGCCGCATCAGGTATTCATAGCCATACAAAGGCTCATAAATGGAATAGGTAAATGGCGTCTCGTCGGTCGAGTAGGAACTGGCCGGATCCAGATACTTCGGAGATCGCTGGGAAAATGCCGTATATAAAGTATTGGTTTGTTCCGCGCCCTGCGCGTACGGACTATTGACGGGGCTACGCGTACAGGCGGCCAGCAGCAAACAGGCCAGCGCGGCCAGCCCGCAGCCGTAGCGTCGCAGAACGCTTAACACTGGGCCTTTTTCCAGCATCGATATCGCCACACCCAGGGCTGGACCGGGTTGGGATACTGCCACAGACCCAGCCCGGCCCGTCGCGCATGCGCTTCGAGTTCGGGAATCCTGGCATCGCGCATGTACTTGCCGCGACCTTGCATATTGGCCCAGGCCATGCCGGCGGCAACCTGCTTCTGATTGGCGGTGCTGCCGTCGCCCAGAGGCACATCGCACACATTGCGCTCGTACTGATCATGCTCAAAACAGGCAAGACTGAGTGTCTTGCCGGCTATCAGATCGGCCAGCGCCTTTTTTGACGCCTGGCCCATGGGTTGGCCGGGCTGCTGCCGATCGTGAGTTGTTTCAGGGGCGTCGATACTCGCCAGACGAATGCGTTGCTGGCGACCATCAACCAGGAGCGTAAAGGTATCGCCATCGGCCACACGCACCACTTTTCCAGTGAGCGTATAAGCCTCTTCATGCGCCGCCTGGCCTGTAGGGTGCGCCGCCGCACGCGGCTGTAGAAGGTTGATGGTCCCCAGCCCGGCCAGAATCAAGGCTCCCAGCAGAGTCAGTGTTTGCGAATATCGACTAGCCAGCAATCGCCCCGCTAGCCTGCGCAACAACACTGATAAAAAACGAGCCATGTCTGCCTTTCTATTATTGGCACCAGGCGCGATCGAACAAGCCCGCAGATGGCGCCCCCAAACCCGAAACCCCAAATACGCGACCGCCCCGGCCGCCAAAGCGCGTCTGTATGAACAAATCGGCCATCGCCTGCGGGGCATGACGGCGCAACAGATTCGCCTGAACCAAAAGCACCAGTTCTTGTGCCGCATAGCGGCCAGCCGGCTCAACTCCCGCTTGCGTGCCGCAAAGTAATGATAGCAAGCTATTGACGCTATCGGCCAGCAATGGCTCGTCGGCGCTATCGCGCACCAGAGTGGCAAAAAGCACCTGCGCCAGATCGGGCTTGCCCTTGAGTGCACGCAAAACATCCAGGCACATGACATTGCCCGAGCCTTCCCAAATTGAATTTACCGGTGCCTCGCGATACAGGCGCGGCATGGGGCCCTCCTCAATATAGCCATTGCCGCCCCACACCTCCATGCCCTCCGCCGCGGCCTCGATCGTCCGCTTGCATACCCAGAACTTGGCGGCCGGCGTCAGAATGCGTCGATACGCCCAGTCCAGCGGATCGTCGCTGGCATCGAAAGCGCGCGCCAGCCGCATCGCCAGCACCGTTGCCGCCTCGCCCTCCATGACCAGATCGAGCAGTACGGATCGCATCAAGTCCTGTTCGATCAAGGTGCGGCCAAACGCACGACGATGACGGGCATGATGCAATGCCTGCACGACAACCTGGCGCAGCAAGGCTGTGCTGCCCAGCACGCAATCCAGGCGTGTGCGAGATGCCATTTCGACCAGGGTCGCAATGCCGCGCCCGTCTTCGCCCACCAGAATAGCGCTTGCGTCATTGAACTCCACCTCGGCGCTGGCATTGGAACGATTTCCCATTTTGTTCTTCAGACGCTGTATCTGAACTGCATTTTTACTGCCATCGTCGCGCCAGCGCGGGACGTAAAAACACGAGAGCCGGTCGTCATGACGAGCCAAAACCAGATGCGCGTCGGACATAGGCGAGGAAAAAAACCATTTGTGGCCAAGCAGAGAATATTGAGCACCCCGTCCGCCTGCGCCCACCGGAGTAGCTTGCGTGGTGTTGCTACGTAAATCCGAGCCGCCCTGCTTTTCGGTCATGCCCATGCCTATCATCATGCCGACCTTATCGGCCACTGGCAGGTCGCGTTCATCGTATTGCGAGGAATACAACCTGGATGACAGGGCCTCAAACAAGGGCTCCTTGCACAGCACAGGAATAGCCGCCGACGTCATGGTGATGGGGCACAATGAACCTGCCTCGATTTGCCCATGAAGAAGATACGCCGCCGCGCGCGCCGCCTGTGCGCCGGATTTGGGATCGGCCCAGGCACTTGCATGCATGCCCTGCAAAAATGCCATACGCATGAAACGGTGCCAATCGGGATGAAAATGGACACGGTCGACGCGATGGCCGTTGCGGTCGAAGGCTTCAAGCTCGGGGGCACAACGATTGGCCTCGTGTGCCCATTGCCGAGTTTGCACCAAGCCCAGCCTTGCCCCGTAAGCGACAAGCGACGCGTGGCGCCAATGTGCCCCCTCGCGTTGCACCGCTTCTTGCAAAGCCGGATCGCTCAAATACAGGTTGTAATCGCCCAGCTCGGGGACCTGATTGGTTACTTCGTGAGTCGTGCAGACCAAGGCGCCACCTCGCCAATGACAACCCGGCTTTAAAGCCACCGAGTCTTTTTGAATTTCCAGTAAAGAAACCCGCAAATTGCTGCTGTCGCGGCCAGCACCGCCGGATAGCCGTAATGCCAGGATAATTCAGGCATGTCTTTGAAGTTCATGCCGTAAATCCCCGCTATTGCTGTAGGCACCGCCAGAATGGCCGCCCAGGCCGCCAATTTCTTGGTGATGTCTGTTTGCTGGGACTGCCCTATCATTAGACTCGCCTCGAATGCAAAAGCCAAGGCTTCGCGTAGGCTGTTGATCAACTCATCGACCCGCTGCACACGATCGGCGACTTCGCCAAAATAGCCGCGGCAATTCTCGTCGATATGGCCGATTTCGACGCGCGACAGACGTCGGCAGATCTCGACCAGTGGCGAAATCGCTACATGAATACGCAGCAAATCGCGACGCTGTCGATACAAACGACGTACGTCTTGGTCGTGGAACCCGCGCAACAGAAATTTTTGTTCAACCGCCTCAATCCCGCTCTCAAGCCGGCTGGCCGCCGTCACATATCGGTCTACCAGCAAGTCCAGCAATGTCGAGGCAATATAGTCGCTGCCCCGGCCCAGAAATTCGGGTGAATTTTCGAGGTGCGTGCGTAACTCCGTGTGTGAAGCCATCGCGCCACGGCGTACGGTAAGCAAAAACCCTCGGCCAATCAGAAGTTGGGTTTCGCCAAAAGCCGGCTTCATATGCTCGACCTCAACTGTTACCGCGACCACCTGAGTCAATTCGGCGTACTCAATGACTTTCGGGCGCCGATGTAATTCGTTGATCTCTTCAATGGCTTTGTGCGGAAAGCCCAGCTTGGCGCCAATTTCTTGCAGCAGATCCGGCGATGGGTCCTTCAAGCCGATCCAAAGCAAATTTTTTTGCGGATCGATATAACTCTCGATCTGCTCCACCGAGACATCCAAGGGCGGGTGGCCCTTGCGATACACAACCGATGCAACCACCGATTTTTCATGCGAGCCGGGCATAGGATGGCAACCTTCTAATCTGGTTTTTTGTAGCGGCACCCCTTGTGGGCATAAGCGCTAACATAATATTTCTACCAATTCTTCTCCGGGCAACTGATCACGCTGATAGCGCCGGCGTCGGGGCGGCTCACGCAGGCGGGCGGCGATCTCGGCCCAGCGCTCGAGG
>SCRC01000118.1 GCA_004297945.1 Candidimonas sp.
CAGCATAATCTTAGGTGCGACGCGCATTAGGGTCTCCGCTCTCTGTGTATTTTAGATTGGAGTGACCACACGAAAATAAGTTCCGTTAATAGTGCAACACTACACTAGATTGATCGAACTATATCTACGACGTAACCCCAGCGTAACCCCATGCAAAACGCCAACCCCTGAGGACTGGCGTAAGTGTTTGATTTTACTGGTGCCGATGAAAGGAGTCGAACCCTCGACCTTCTCATTACGAATGAGCTGCTCTACCAACTGAGCTACATCGGCTTCGCAGACGACCGGGCTATGCCCGTGCCATCCCGACCAAGCCCGCCATTATACACATTTGTTAAGGTCGATTAGCCAATCCCTACATGGCCACCGCCATGGCTCTTTGCGCGAATTCCATGACCGACATTTTTTTACCGTTGACTTCAACGCTGTTATTTTCGTATTTGATTGCAGCCACCGCCTTATCGCCGTCCACCTTGGCCAGGCCCGCCGATTGCAGCTTGCCCGCGTAGGCATCGAACAGAATTCCGCCCACCGCATCGGCCTGCGGATTGGCCTGCGCCCCGCCCTGCAACTGGCCGGCCAATCTGGCAACCATGGGTCTGGAAATCGAGAAATTCAGCGTGATCTGTTTCAGGATCTGCGGCAGCAAGGTCTCGAGCCCCGATTGGGCAGCGGCGGCCTTGTCAGAAGGCCCGCTTAAATCAAGTTTTAACGATGCTGTGCTTTCGCCTTTATCGTTTTTCAATACCAGGGAGTCCACCGAAACCGAAGGATTGCTGGCGAGCACGTCCATGAATTTCCCATTCAAGATAGCGGACTCGGCGTCCGTCAGTTGCAGGTCTTCATCATTTTTAACCCCATGCGCAGCCTTGAACGCGTTGTATTGATTAGCCAGTGCATTAACAGCCTCGATATTGACGTGGCTGGCTCGACCCGTAAAGGACAGGCTGCCCAGATCCGCCTTCGCAGCGCTTACCTGGCCCATCTCGTAATGCAAGTCGGCATCGAGCAGCTGACCTTTTTGTTGCGTGTTAAACCCAACGGCCAGCTTCTGGATCTGCACGGGTTCGTCACGGTCAGACGAAAAGGCCAGGCTGTCCGCCTTAAAGTTGTTTTCGATATGCGTGGCGCCATCAGCGGGCGCCGTCGTTTTGCTGTCCAGCAAAATGCCTTTTATTTGCACTTCTTCGCGGGGAGACGCCTGCGCAAATTCAAGTGAGTCGAACCGGCCCGACGCGGTGCTGTTTTTGTAGTTCTGAGAAAAGGTAATATGAACCTTGCCGCCGCTGAATTTAATGCTATTGCCATTCTCGGCATAGGTCAGCGGTTTGAATTCCCACTGGGAATCGCCTTGACCTGAAAAGCCAATTTTGGTGATGGCCACCACTGGCGCGCCGTCCTTGGTGCTGTCGAACCATTTTTGCGTAGTCGCCGTAGGCGCCAACTGCGCACGGCTATACGCCAGCATGGGCGTTACGCTACCCGCGCGTAGCGCATCGATGGGAAACGGGCCATGCTGCAGATGGTCGGCCAATTTGAACTGCAGGGGCTTGCCATTATTGTCTTTCATCGCCAGCGTGTAGACAATGTCGGACGAAAACACACCACGTCTGTAATCGGTGACTGAAACCTTCAAACCGGTATCGCCCAGGTCTGGACCCAGCATTTTGACCAAATGCTGATTGGTTTGGACAACCGCCTGCTCAATAACGGTTTGAGCCCGCTTGCCCATGTACCAGGAAGCGCCAACATAGGCAACCCCCAGAACCACGACAATGCCGAGTAGCTTTGCGCTTGTTTTCATTGATAGCCTGCGATGAGATGAGCCAACCGGTGCGCCGAAACGCGCCGTAAAGACGCATCATAACCAATAGCAAGCGGTGTGACACATAAGCCCTGACTTCGCGGTATAAACTTGACACAAGCAGGCTGCATGGCGAGCCATTCTTTCACCACCTTTGCCAGGCATGATCAAACACCATGAAGACTCCATTCGATTTCTATTTTGACTTTTCCTCCCCCTACGCCTATTGCGCCAGCACACGCATTGATAGCCTGGCGTCCGAATTTGGGCGCACCGTGCGCTGGCACCCGATCCTGCTGGGGCCGGTATTCAAACAAATGGGGGTATTGCCGGTTGCTCAGGTGCCGATCAAGGGAAGCTACGCGCTGCACGACTTTGCACGCACCGCAGCCCTGTTTGACATTCCTTACGTCCAGCCCGCCCAATTTCCTATTTCCACCGTGATTGCAGCGCGTTCCATGCTGTGGATCGAAGCGCGTCTGGGCGAAGCCCGCGCCCGGCAATTCGCGCATGCGGCGTATCGCGCCTATTTTGCCGGACAACAAGACATAAGCAAGGCGGATGTGGTTCTGGCGCTAGCGAGCGATATGAACATAGATGCGAGTGAGCTGGCGGCGGGGATGCAGCAAGACCACATTAAAACGGCCTTGAAAGAACAGATAGAAGCGGCTACCGCCCGCGGCGTGTTCGGCGCGCCTTTTATTTTTGTCGATGACGAGCCCTTTTGGGGCTTTGACCGTTTTGACTATATTCGGAAATGGTTGAAGCGGGGATAGTTGATGGGAAGGCGGCACCCACAAGGGGTGCCGCTACGTGATTCACGGATACGTTTTTGTAGCGGCTGCCCCTAATTACAATTTGCGCGACAGTTCTTTGGGCAAGGGGAATGACACGTTTTCCCGGGCTCCGGACAATGCACGCACAGAGGCTGCGCCCAGCTCTTTGAGCCGGCCAATGACCTGTTGCACCAGCACTTCGGGCGCGGAAGCGCCCGCCGTGACGCCGACCCGCCGGGCCCGCGCCAGCCAGGCCGGATCGATCATGTCGGGGCCGTCGATAAGATGTGCGACCGCGCCCTTGCGCTCGGCCACCTCGCGCAAGCGATTCGAATTGGAGCTATTGGTGCTGCCCACCACCAATACCAGATCGCAATCGGGCGCCATCATCTTGACCGCGTCCTGGCGGTTTTGGGTGGCGTAGCAAATATCGCTTTTCTTGGGTTCAACAATTGTTGGAAAACGGCTGCGCAAGGCTTGGGCGACTGCGGCGGCGTCGTCTACGGACAAGGTTGTTTGCGTCACGAACGCCAGATTGTCTGGATCGCGCACCTGCAGCCCCGCCACATCCTGCACGGTTTCCACCAGATACATTCCCCCATCGGCCTGGCCCAGCGTGCCCTCAACTTCGGGGTGCCCGCGGTGCCCTATCATTATGATCTCCCGCCCGGCCGCGCGCATTTTAGCAACCTCGACATGCACTTTGGTCACCAGCGGGCAGGTCGCATCAAACACTTTCAGGCCCATGCTCAACGCTTGGTCACGCACGGCACGGGCCACACCATGCGCGGAAAAGACAACGATGGCACCCTTGGGCGCTTCGTGCAGTTCATCGATGAAAATAGCCCCCTTGGTTTTCAGATCCTGCACAACATAACGGTTATGCACAATCTCATGGCGCACATAGATAGGTGCCCCATGTATTTCAAGAGCCCGCTCGACGATATCGATCGCGCGATCCACACCCGCGCAGAATCCTCGCGGCTGAGCCAGGACGACTTCAAGGCCATCCGGCGTTTCTTTGTCTGGCGCTACCATTACAAGACTCCCAATAAAGCGACGTCAATCCGCATGTCGGCGCCCGCCAGCGGATGATTGAAATCGAATAATGCCCAGGCATCCCCCATCTCTTTGAGCACACCCGAATAACGACCGCCGTTGGGCGCAGTGAACTCGACCAAGTCGCCAGGCTGAAACGACGTGTCCGGAGCCGCATTGGCGGCCAACATGGTCTGAGTCACGCGCTGCAGCAAGTCCGGATTACGCTCTCCATAGGCCTGCGCCGCAGACAGTTCAACACTGAAATTCGTGCCGTCCGCATGACCCACCAAAGCCTCTTCCATGCCCGGCGCCCACTGGCCACTGCCCAGTTGCAAGGTTGCTGGGCGGCCCTCGAAGGTGTCGGCGAACACGGATCCGGCGGCGGGTCCCGAGGTAAGCACAATGCGGTAATGCAGGGTCAGGTAGGAATCAGGGCGGACAAAAGCGTTCACTGAATCAAGAATCGAAGTCAAAATCTGTCACCGTACAGGGTCATTGCTATGAATGCCTATTTTAGAGCCTCTTATGACACTTCACACGAACCTGCCCAGCCCCGAGCGACCACGCGAGCGTCTGATTGCACACGGGGCCAATGTTTTGACGGCTCCCGAATTGCTGGCCATTATCTTGCGCACCGGGATCAAAGGCTGCAACGCCGTAGAGCTGGGGCAGCGTCTCATCACGCAATTTGGCGGCTTGCGCGGCCTTTTGGCGGCCGATGCGCAAACGCTCATGACGGTCGACGGGCTGGGCCTGGCCAAAACCTGCGAACTGCTCGCCATTAATGAACTGAACCGCCGGGCGCTCGAAGAAGACCTGAAGTCGGGCCAGGCGCTCGATCAGCCCCAACGCGTCAAACACTACTGCACAGCGGCTCTGGGGCATCTGCGCATCGAGCACTGCATTGCACTTTATCTCGACAGCCAGTACCGCCTGATTCTCGCCGAGGAAATTTCCAGAGGCACGCTTACCCAGGCATCGGTATACCCTCGCGAAATCATCAAGGCAGGCTTGCGGCATCACGCCGCCGCCCTCATCCTCGCCCATAACCACCCATCGGGCGTGGCCGAACCCAGTGAAGCCGACCTGGCACTTACCCGCCACCTGAAACACGCCCTGGCGCTGGTCGACATCCGCCTGCTCGACCACCTCATTATCACCGCGGGCCAGGCCGTGTCCATGGCTGAACGAGGGCAGATTTAAATCCCATAATGGTATAAGCTTCAATCACTTGCATACTTTGGCAGCAAACGTCGCACGACCATGACCAAACGCCTTTGGGATATCTCGCCTCCGGTTTCCACCCGCTCGCCGGTATTTCCCGGCGACACACCTTATGGCCAGCAATGGCGCTGCATACTCGGCCCAAATTGCCCTGTCAATGTCAGTGAAATCACGATGTCGCCACACGTGGGGGCACACGCCGACGCGCCTTTGCACTACGACGCAAACGGACCCGCCATCGGTACGGTCAAGCTGGAGCCATTTTTGGGCGTTTGCCGGGTAATCCACGCCATGCACGGCCGCTCGCTAATCACTATCGCCGACTTGCGCCCTTTTCTGGCCGATATGCCGCCACGTATTCTGGTCCGAACAGCGTGGCAGGCCGTCAGCGACCGCTGGAGCGATGATTTCTCCGCCTACGAGCCTGAAACCATAGCCTTCCTGGCCGAAAAAGGGGTTATGCTTATCGGTATCGATACCCCGAGCATCGACCCTGCATCCAGCAAAACACTCGACAGCCATCAGACCATTTTGCGTCACGACATCCGGGTGCTTGAAAATTTGGTGCTCGACGATGTGCCGGCAGGCGATTACGAGCTGATTGCGCTTCCCCTGGCTTTCATCGAAGCCGACGCGAGCCCGGTACGCGCGGTGTTGCGGTCGCTGGGTTAATTCTTACATAGATGACAGGCACAAGGCCTGTCGCTACAAAAGCGGCTGCCATTTGAAACAGGCTGCCATTTGAAAATTTACAAACTAACGTAGTTCATACTATAATGGCGGGCTATTTACAGGGCACGTTGTCAGGCATTGGATTGATGCGCCAGGGGTTGATGCACCGGTTGATGCACCGGTTGATGCACCAAGCGGGTACACACTGCGCGCATAAACAGCAACTGACTGGCGACCCGAACTATTTGGGATGATATCCCACGAATAACAGGAACCGACATGAAAGCAAGTATCCACCCCGAATACCATGAAGTGGTATTTCTGGATCAGCAAACTGGCACCAAATTTATTTCGCGCTCGACCCTTAACAGCCGCGAAACTGTCGAGCTCGACGGGAAAACCTACCCGCTTTTCAAGTGCGACGTAACGTCTGAATCGCATCCCTTCTATACGGGCGCCCAGACGCGCCTTGTGGAAACCGGCCGCGTTGAAAAATTCCGCACCCGCTTCGCCCGCACAGCGGGCACCACCAAAAAGGCATCGTAAGCCGGCACGTTCTGCGCCGTCCATCGAAGGCAGCCTTGTGGCTGCCTTTTTAATTTAAGATAGCTGCTTCACATTTCGGGACGCCTCTTTCAGTGTCACCCAACGACACCCGATCCACACCGGCTCGCCTGACCGCGCCGGCCACGACCAAATTACCCAGAGTTCTACTGCTGGTTCTGGGAGTCGTTTACATTTTTTCCGGGCTTTTTTTCAGAGACCCGTGGAAAACCGATGACGTGGTCGGCCTGGCCACCATGCTCACCGCGCTTCACGGGCCGGCGCACGCGTGGCTGCTTCCTCAGGTGGGCGTACTGGCCCATGCGCAAGATGGCCCGTTACCGACCTGGGTGGGCGCTTTCAGTATCTGGCTATTTGGCCCACTGTTCCAGCATTTCACCTCGTCTCTGAATGCATCGATCATTGCATCGCGCCTGCCCAATCTGCTGTGGTTTGCACTCATCACAAGTTCCGTATGGTATGGCACCTACTTGCTGGGCCGCCGTCCCGAACCGCAACCGCTGGCGTTGCCGTTTGGCGGCGAACCGACAGTGCGAGACTATGGCCGCATGATTGCCGATGCCGCACTGCTGCTGATTATCGCCACCGCCGGCATTTTATTGCGCATGCACGAAACATCCGAGGTGCCGGCCATTATTGCGTTTCAGGCCCTGGCCTTTTACGCCGTGGCGCGCATGCTCGATCGCCCGCTATCGGGAGCGGTGACCCTGGGCGTGGCGTTGGCAGGAGCCTTCCTGTCTCGGGGCATGATCGGCACACTGCCGATCGTGCTGGCCATCCCCTTCATTTTTATGCCGCACAGTGCCTTGTGGCATGCCAAACAGTGGCTGATCATCGCCGCCGTATTGGCGATTTCACTAGTGGCCCTGTGGTGGATTCCTGCGCACCAGATTGGCGCTTATTGGATGGAAAACTGGTGGCTGTGGAATACCCGCTCTTTTTCCTGGCCTCGTTACGGGACTGCAGTCAGCATCTTGCGCGACCTGCCCTGGTTTCTTTGGCCGACCTGGCCCTTTGCGCTGCTGGCCATCTGGCGCTGGCGTTCGTGGCTGGCCGCCCCCCATATCTGGATCCCGTTGATGTTCGCCGCCTGGCCACTGGCGGTCATGTTTTTCCTGACCGATGTATTCGAGCCCGATTACAGCTTGATGGCCGTGCCGGTCGCCATCCTCGCCGCATTTTCCCTGCCGACGCTGCGCCGCGGCGTAGTCAACTCGCTGGACTGGTTTGCCGTCATGTGCTTCTCCCTGACAGCCGCTACCGTGTGGCTAGGCTGGATAGCCATGCAAACCGGATGGCCAACGCAAATTGCCCACAATATCGCGCGCCAAACTACTGGCTACGAACCCCATATCGCGCTTGCCGAAGTGCTGATTGCGCTAGCGGCAACCATTGCGTGGCTTAGCCTGGTGCGTTGGCGGCTGCACTCCAAGCCGCTGGCTCTGTGGCGCGGAACGGTCTTGTCGGCCTGCGGCCTGGTGACGACCTGGGTGCTGCTCGCCACGCTCTGGATGCCTGCAATCGACTATGTGCGCAGCTACCGCGACGTATCGGCACAATTGAGCACCGCTCTGAAAGCCTATAAGCGCCCGCGTGAATGTGTGCGCGCCCTGGGGCTCGGTTCAGGCCAACGTGCCTCGTTCTTGGTATTCAACAATATCAATTTCAGTTATGACTCGCACTGCACGCTAGTTTTGCAGCAAACCTCGCCGCAAAGCCTGAAAAATGGCCGGGCTGCTTATTCGAGCGCGGCAGAATCGGGTGCGGCCAAGGTGCTGTGGCAGGGCAAGCGTGAGCCTGATCGCCGAGAAATTTTCCGCTTGCTGCGCATCGTCAAGCCATGAGCCCGGCGGCGCATCCACCCGCAAACTTTTGGATGTACATCAGGGAAACGCTCAAGCAAGCCTGGCCGGTGCTCATCAGCTCATGGGCAGGAGTTGCGTTTGGGGTTCTCGACACCACTATGGCAGGCCACGCGAGCGCCGCCGATCTGCAAGCCATGGCGCTCGCGGCATCCATCTACATCACTATTTTTGTCGGTCTCATGGGGGTAGTGCATGCGCTCATTCCCATTTTGGCGCAGCTCTATGGCGCCCGACGCTATGCCGAGGTAGGCACGACCTGGGGACAAGGCGTCTGGCTCGCGCTCGGACTGTCGCTGGCAGGCGCATTGACCATGCTATTCCCCGATGTGTGGTTAGGCCTTTCTGGCCAGGTGGAACCCGCCGTGCGTCACGGCATCACCTGGTATTTGCGGGCCCTGATCCTGGCGTTGCCGGCCACGCTGGTTTTTCGCACCATCTACGCGCTAGGCACGGCGATATCACGCCCGAAAACCGTGATGATCATCAATCTGGCCAGTGTCGCGTTCAAATTCGCCTTCAACTGGGTTTTCATATTCGGCAAACTCGGTCTGCCGGCGATGGGCGCCGCAGGCGCCGGCCTGTCCACAGCCGTAACGGCCTGGCTTTGCCTGGCTGCGGGCCTATGGATAATCCATCACGACCCTTACTACACCCGCTTCAAACCCACGCTGGGCCGCATTCACTGGCCGGTTCTAAAGGACCTGCTGCGCCTTGGGCTGCCTATGGGCGGCTCGTACCTGGTGGAAGTCTGTGCCTTCAGTTTCATGGCCTTGCTCGTCGCACGCGAGGGCATGTTTGTGTCGGGCGGCCACCAAATCACCTCTAATCTCGCGGCGCTGTGCTACATGATGCCCATGGCGATAGGCATCGCATCCGCATCGCTTACTGCACAAGCCATAGGCGCCAACGATTTTCAGCGCGCCCGCAAAACAGGGCTTGCCGGAATCGCGGTGGTGATGACTGGCGCACTTATCACCTCCAGCCTGCTGGTTGTTGGCCGCCCCTTGATTCTAGCCGCGTATACCGACGATATACGGGTTGCGGCGGTAGCAGCCACCTTGCTACAGATTCTCCCTTTTTTCCATTTGTGCGATGCCATGCAGTGCATAGGATCTTATTTGCTGCGCGCCTATAAAGTGGCCGTCATACCGTTGCTGCTGCAGATCGTCGCGCTGACCGGCATTGGTTTAGTAGGCGGCTGGTGGCTAGGCTACGGTCCTGCCGCAGGCGCTCTTGAGTCCATACTGGCATCAACCATGCCGGGGGCACCGCCCGGCGCAGCCGCCATGTGGCTGATGGCCCTGGTCGGCCTCGGTCTTTCAGCTCTGTTGCTGCATGGCTGGTACTGGCGGGTAGTCGTCTTCCATGCCAGAAAGATACCCCGCTAGACGATGCGCCAATGTTTATGCAGGGGGGTCTCGTCTTGATCTGTCAAGGTTTTGGCAGCTTCTGGCAGCCACAAGGGTGGTCACTACAAGCGGCCAGTACGTTTTTGTAGCAGCAGCCCTTGTGGCTGCCAAAGCCTGCTCCCGCCAAACCATCTCTGCAAAATCATCAGCGATCAGGCAAATCTCAACTACGCAAGCGTCGTGGACGGTTAAGGTGGGGTGGGAGATTCGGGCGAGTGGGTAGCCATGGCGCAGCCATGACCGTGCACGTCCGAACCGCCTCAACTGCCTACGATGCGGGGCTAGCGTATTTTCGGTTGACGTGTTTACGGAACTGAACGTGTTTCTGGCGCTATTTTTTGGGGTCGTTTTGGGTGGGGTCATCGTTTTGGGTGGGGTCATTCTATTAACACGCCCCAGGGCAGGCTGCAGGCAAGTGAGCGAACCCCAGGCATGCCGTGACGCGAGCCGTCTATCGGGGCGGGGCGGGGCCGGCGTAAGGCGTGCTCCGGATGCTGACGAAGGGAAGGCGGGGGGTGTCGTCGGGCCTTGTTTGAGCGTAGCCGCGCCAGCGGCGTAGCGAGTTTGGCCCGACGCCCGCCTGGACG
>SCRC01000119.1 GCA_004297945.1 Candidimonas sp.
GCACCCCATTTAAGGGCCCTCTCACCACGCGCTTTTAGGGGTTAACCCTGACCTGCCCGCCGCGAAAGAACCGAACTATAGCACGCCTTCTTTACCCTGCGCAAATCAACCTTAAAAACCTTCGCCTACTCGACACATGGCAGCCACAAGGGCTGCCCCTACAGTAGGCCGCTACGGGGGTCCGTCGAGATCGCATGGCAGCCACAAGGGCTGCCACCACCAATACGTGCCCGCCGCCCAGGTAGCGGCAGCCCTTGTGGCTGCCATCTATTTACATCAAACCAAGACGGTATTCACAACGTATTCCGCCTGCGTTTTACGTCAGCCCGGTATTGGCCTCAGAATAGAGTCTTTGCGACTCAAAGCGGCCCTTTCATGTCTGAAGATATTCTCATCAACGTCACGCCTTTCGAAACCCGGGTAGCACTGATTGAACAGGGCTCCGTGCAGGAACTGCATATGGAACGCCATATTCAGAGGGGTCACGTGGGCAACGTGTATTTAGGCAAAGTGGTGCGCGTGCTGCCTGGGATGCAAAGCGCTTTTGTCGATATAGGGCTGGAGCGAGCGGCTTTTATACACGTGGCCGACCTGCGCCAAAACCGCCAGGAACGCAATAATGGAGGCACGCTCACTGCCATCGAAAAGCTGCTGTTCGAAGGGCAGTCGCTGATGGTGCAGGTCATTAAAGACCCATTGGGTACCAAAGGGGCGCGCCTATCCACCCAGATCAGCATCGCTGGGCGCATGCTGGTTTACTTGCCTTATGATCCGCACCTGGGCATTTCGCAAAAAATCGAATCGGAGGAGGAGCGCAACGCTTTGCGCGAACGGGTTCTGGGCTTGCAAGCCGAGGATGAAACAGGTGGATTTATCGTACGCACTCAGGCCAGCGACGCCTCGGACGATGAATTACGTACCGACCAATCTTATCTGCGCACGCTGTGGACGCGCATACAAACGCTCGCAAAAACACAACCCACGCCTTCGGTTTTACACACGGATCTGACGCTCACGCAACGCGTACTGCGCGATATGGTGACCCCTGGCACTGGCGTCATCCAGGTGGACTCGCGCACCACTACCCAACAACTGCTGGAGTGGGCAAAGATTTACACCCCCTCTGTTCTGGAACGCATCAGGCATTACAGCGGCGAGCGGCCATTGTTCGACACCGCCAATGTCGACGATGAAATCGCTCGCGCGCTTTCGCGCCGCGTTGATCTGAAGTCGGGCGGCTACATCATCATTGATCAAACCGAAGCGTTAACAACGGTTGACGTGAACACCGGCGGTTTCGTGGGCGGCCGCAACTTTGGCGACACCATCTTCAAAACCAATCTGGAAGCAGCACTGGCGATTGCCCGCCAACTGCGTCTGCGCAACCTCGGGGGAATCATCATTATCGATTTCATCGACATGGAAGATCCGGAGCACCGCAATGCGGTGCTGACCGAACTTCATAAAGCGCTAGCCAAGGATCGCACCCGCATGACAGTGAGCGGCTTTAGCCAACTTGGCCTGGTCGAGATGACTCGCAAACGCACGCGCGATTCGCTCGCGCACCAGTTATGCGAGCCCTGCCCCACTTGCCAGTCTCGCGGCCATGTTAAAACCGCACGCACGCTGTGCTACGAAATACTGCGCGAAATACTGCGAGAATCACGGCAGTTCAATCCCAAGGAATTCCGGATCCTGGCATCGCAAGCCATAGTCGATCTGTTCCTGGAAGAGGAAAGCCCACACCTGGCCATGCTGGGCGACTTCATAGGCAAACCGATTTCACTCGAAGTGGAGCGCGTTTATTCGCAGGAACAATACGACATTGTGCTGATGTAGTTTTTATCCAATGATTATTTAACGCAGACGTTAGGGCGAATCATGGCGTTGAACATTTTTTGAATTTGCGCGCCGGTTCCCGCATGATAGCTATAGACGTGCGCTCGCACTGGACTATCTTGCATCAGTGTCAGATCGATCACTATGGTGTCTCGCCAATCCAGGGGAGGCTTTTGGCTGCTGACGATGGCATAGCTGGCGTTACGAGGGCTGGCAGTAAACGTAATGTCGCCGCCGCAGGCAGCCTGATGCTTGAACAGGGCCATTTGTATCGGCGCAAAACTGGTAAAGGGTACGCTGCGTTCGGTGCGAAAATAAGCCCGCGTGCGCAAATCGTTAAGGCGCAAACCCGATTGCGGCGCAGCGCACCCGGCCAGCACCATTACCGCTGCCAGCACTATCAATTTCTTCATCTTCAACTGCCTCATATGTGGCACTAATAATTTAAACAGGGTACAGGTTATTGCGTAAATGGCACCTACATGGGGTGCCGCTACATGCGCGACCGCCTGGAATCAAACATCGTCTCGAAACTGCATGCGATAAAGCGAGGCATACAAACCATCCATGGCCAGCAGATCTTCATGGCGGCCCTGCTCCACAATTTTCCCGCCATCGAGCACCACAATTTTGTCGGCCTTTTGAACCGTCGATAATCGATGCGCAATCACCAACGTGGACCGCCCCGCCATCAGCCGCTCAAGCGAGGCCTGAACCTGCCGCTCGGATTCATTATCGAGCGCCGAAGTGGCCTCATCCAGTATCAGTATGGGCGCGTTCTTGATCAGGGCGCGCGCAATCGCCAAACGCTGCCGCTGGCCGCCGGAGAGATTGCCACCATTCTCGCCCACCGTGGCATCCAGGCCGGACGGAAGGCTCTGAACGAAAGCGCGCAAATTGGCGGCGTCAATTGCTGCGTCTATCTCGGCGCGGCTAGCGTCGTGCAAGGCGCCATAGTTTACATTTTCGCCGATTGTCCCTTCAAACAAAACCACATCCTGGCTCACCAGCGACAGTTGCTGGCGCAGGCTGCGCAAGGCAATCTCGTTGATCGGTTGGCCATCAATAAGCACCACGCCCTGGGTGGGGCGGACGAAACGCGGCAGCATATTGACCAACGTGGTTTTACCGCTGCCCGAACGCCCCACCAGCGCCACCGTTTGGCCTGGCTCGACAACAAACGAAACATTTGACACCGTATCGACCGACGCGTCGGCAAAACGGTGGCTGATATTCCTGAACTCCACGCGACCTTTGATGGGAGATTGAAACACCTGCGCGCCAGTATCCTCTTCGGGCTTGTGATCAACCAAAGTAAACACGCTTTCAGCCGATACCAGCATGCGCTGCATGCGGCCAGCGGTGTTGGTCATACGGCGCACAGGGTCGAAGATCTGGCCCAGTGCCGCCATAAACGCGGCGAAACTGCCTACCGTCAAACTGTGATGATTCGCCTGATAAAGGGCAACAGCGATGACCGCAGCCACCGACAGCGCAATTGAAAACTGAGCCAAAGGCGACATGGCCGCCTGCGCCGTCGCGGTTCGCATGGCAAATCGTCGCAAACGCCCGTTAACGTACTGAAACCGGCTGGCCTCGTGTGCGTAGCCATCAAACAATTTAATTACACGCTGGCCATCGATGCCTTCGCCCACCACACGCGTGAGTTCGGCGTTCATATTGACTGTGTCACGATTTATATTGCGCAGGCGCTTGATGAACAAACGCGCAACAAGCGTGGAAATCGGCAGCATCACCACCACAATCAGCGTCAGTTGCCACGACATGTAAACAAGCACGCACAGCAAGGCAATGATGACCAAGGTTTCGCGCACCACCACTGTAACGACTTCGGTAGCCATTGCCGTGACGTTGCCTGCGTCAATCGTGAAGCGGTTCAATAAACGCCCCGTATCGCCACGCTTGAAATCCTCGTCGGGCAAACCCAGCAGACGTTCGAACATTTCACGGCGCAGGCCCAACAGCATGTTGTTGGCAATCCAGGCCAGCAGGTAGTCGCTGCCAAAACTGAATACGCCACGCAGGAACACCAGCCCTATGACGGCCAGCGGAATTGACCATATGTACGAAGGCTTCGCCCCAGAAAAGCCTTGATCAAGCAGGGGCTTCATAATGACGGCCAGCGTGGGCTGCGTGGCAGCCGACAAGGCCAGCAATACCGCCGATAGCACCACCACTTTCCAGTATGGACCCAGGCGAGTATAGATACGTCGCCATATGTCAAATTTGACAGGCGCGGAATCCGGGGAAGACGGAGGTGGGCTTGAATTCAAAAACAACTCGCTTTTTTTGCGCTAAAGAAGAACTTATTTTAACGTTCTGGAAAATCCGTTGATAATACGGGATGGCCTGGACAGTTCCAACCTGCACGGGCCAGGCATGCTCAGTCCGGGCGTCGGCCATCATACCGCTCTTGTAAATAATCATCGTAAAGAATTAATGCCTACGTTATCCGCCATTTACATCCGGCTTCCCAATTGGATTGGGGATGTATGCATGAGCCTGCCCAGCCTGCAAACGGTGCTGAACACACAAATACCGGTTGTCGTGTGCGCACGACCCTGGGCGCGCGAGCTGCTTGCCGGATACGATTTGTCAGGCTTTGTGGAGATGAAAGGCCGCTGGAGAGAAGACCGTGCCGCCGTCCATGCGTACAGAAAAAAGACGCAGCACGTACACGCCCGGGGGCTATTATTGCCTGACTCGCTCTCAAGTGCCATGGTGTTCAAGTTCGCCGGCCTGCCCAGCGCCGGGCACAGGGACGATGGACGCAGCCTGCTCCTGCGTTGGCCCATAAGCAAACCGGCAATATCCTTGCACACCGTGCAATCGTGGCACCGTCTCACCTCCCAGGCGCTAAAGCGCTGGAACCTGCCCGTAGAACCCTCGCATCCTCCTGCGCAACTGGGCTTGCCGCTGGTCAGCAAACAATGGTTCCGGGGCAGGCAAACCTTGCAAGCAGCAGGCTTGGCGCCGGGCCAATTCATTTTGATCGCGCCCACGGCTACTGGCCTGCATCATGGCAAGGCTAAAGTATGGCCGCATTTCGAAGCGTTGACACAAGCGCTCCAAAACAAGGGATACACCGTCGCCATGTGTCCGCCTTCCGCCGAAGCCGACGCGGCGCGACGCAACGCACCCAGCGCCCTGTGCCTGCCAGCGCTTGATCTGGCTGCGTTTGCTACACTCGCTCAACTGGCTTCATTAGTCATATGCAATGATTCAGGCGTTTCACACCTTGCAGCGGCGGCGAACGCCAGGCAGCTCACCCTGTTTGGTGTCACCGACAGCGTACGGACAGGCCCATGGTCGCGCAATGCCATCTGCCTTGGTTCGTCGCAGCAGTGGCCCACGTTGGATGAAGTCCAAAACCAGACCTTCACTCTTTTGCACGCCGAACCCGGCGCATAACAATGTCGAGTTTTTTTACGAACCTCGTGATTCCCGTTAATCTGTGCGTTGTGCTGCTGATCGTTGCCCTGATGCTGTACATAGCCCAGCGCCGTAAAGCCGCGTTTCTCATAGCAGCCAGCGGCGTGTGCTGGGTGATGTTCTGGTCGCTGCCGGCCTCCTCCCTGTGGGCTGGCGGACGCCTGGAACAGCTATATCCACAGGAATTGCCCGCCCAGCTTCCCACTGCCGATGCAATTGTGGTCCTGGGCGGCAACACCGCCAACAACCGCACAAACTGGTTTGAGCCCTACGATAAAAACACGGCAGCTCCGCGTGTCGACACCGCAGCCCTGCTCTATAAGGCGAATCGAGCGCCTATCATCATCTTGTCGGGCGCCGCACTCGAAGGCAAAACGAGCGAAGCGCAAGTCATGGCCCGAGCGCTCGAGCAGCAAGACATCCCCGGCCAGGCGCTGGTGCTGGAAATGCGAAGCCGAAATACACATGAAAACGGGCTGTACACCGCCGACGAACTGAAAGCGCGCCACCTGCACCGCGTTCTGCTCGTCACCTCGGCGCTGCATATGCCGCGAGCCATGGCCGTTTTCAAAAAACAAGGCATTATGGCCATCGCGGCCCCCGCAGCGCCGCAAATCGTAGTTCCGGGCAACCCAGACTTTTCATTCTGGCTGCCCAATATGCGAGCGCTTGACGCGAGCCGTTCGATCGTCAAAGAGTATGTCGGCTTGCTCGCCTACTGGGTCAGGGGCTGGATTTAACTTGCACACGCTCGGCCAGCACCTCGTCATAAAGCTCCAGATAGCGCCGCGCCACGTCGACCCAGCTGTGGCGATCGACCACTCGATAACCTCCCTGTATCAGGGCTGCCCGCAACACCGGATCATCGCCAAGTTGGGCGATAAACCCGGCCAGTTGCGCAGCGTCCTCCGGATGCAATAACACCAGTGCTTCATGGCCAGGCTCCACATATTGCGCAAAACCGCAAAACGGGGCTGGACTGAGAATGACAGGCAACCCAAACGACATGGCTTCCAGCGGTGCCATGCCAAAGCTATCATTCAGCGTGGGGTGCACATAAAGATCAGCCACGGTGTAATAGCGCTCGACCTCGGATGTCGTGTCGATCAGCCGCACCCGATCCGACAGCGCCGCATCGTTGATCTTGCGCAAAAAATCTTGCGCGAGAGACCGGCCTCCCACCACCAACAATTTGTAGTGCGGCGGCAATAACGCCAGGGCCTTCAAAATCGTGGGCAACCCCTTGCGCAACGGATTGCGAGCCACCAGCAAACAAACCCGATCGCGATCCGACCACCCTAGCTCCCGACGAACTTGCGTCCGGGCATCCGCCGCAACGGGCCTGGGCCGCTTCACCCCCGGGGCAATCACGGGACATATCAACGAGTCGCCATAGGCCTGCCGCAACTGTTCAGCGATCAGGCCCGATACGGCCACGACACGGTGGGCAGGCCGATTTGCCACCCGTCGCCGCTCCAGACTCAAATAGGTTTGCACACGCAGGCTGACCCGCGATAGAGCACGTTTTAGAAAAGGTAATTGGCGTACGTGCCAGTTGTACCGGACCGGCGTCACATGGATGACTTCAATATCGCCGCACCAGCCGTTCATATGCGAATGGACGATATCGAATCCGTGCCGCGTATGCTGTCTTGCCCGCCACGCAAACAGACCTACCCGTATCCAGCCAGGCCAGCGGCTCCAGACCCGCAGTGACACAAAAGGCAATTGCAGATCGCAGCCCCGATCGTATTCGCGCGCGAATACGGTGATGTCGTGATCGCGTGCCAATTCTCGCGCCAGCGCGACCCCATAGGCCTCGGCGCCACCAAACCGGCTGCCAAACCGGTCAAGAACCAACGCTATTTTTAACCTGTGCATGAGGCCTTAATCTGTCCGGCGCCTGTCTTCCAGGCGGGTCAGGCATTTTTGCATAAAACGCAAAATGTGCGTTGACCGGGAGACCGGCACGCGCGGAAGGCCATACAAATCATCGGAATGCCGGGCCAGGCCGCGAACGGTGGTGGTGGCATTGTGATATCCGGCACGTTGCACCATGGCCCGAATTTCGGGGGTCTCATTGCCATAGGGATAACAAAAAGCGGCAACCGGGGCGCCCAGAGCCTGTTCGAGCTCGTACTTGGCCTGCACAATCTGGTATTGGGCCAGTTCAGGCGACAATTCGGACAGATGGACATGATCCAGCGTATGGCAGCCAACTTCGTGCCCCGCCTGACTCCAGGCGCGCATTTCATCGGCCGACATCAGGGCTGACGGGGCGATACCTTTTTGCGCGTCCCATATATTGCTGCCATCGAGCTGGCGAGCTACAAAATAATTGGTCGCGGTAAACCGCAACTCGTCCAATACCGGCATGGCATTTTGGTAAACATTGCGATAGCCATCATCAAATGTAATGCCAAATACCTTGCCCTGCCGTTCACCTTTCAAATAGGGCATCAGATCGCGCATCGCCAGGCCGCTATAGCCCATTCGCCGCATCCAGACCATCTGTCGCCTGAAATTCGACGGATGAACCGTCAAGGCGCGGTAAGGCGAGCCTTTGGGCGCCGGTTGGCCAATTTGGTGGTACATCAGAATTGGGATCATGCCGAGATTATATATAGAGTGTGGTGGATGTTGACCGCATGGCGCCCACAAGAGTGGCGCTGCAAGGGTGGTGAAACGTGGCGCGACAAAAGCCTTGACGGCCAAGGCTGCCTACGATTTGTCGTGCCTGTTGAGGAGCAACAATTTGCTGTAGCGGAAAAAGCTTCCGGCGGCGCCGGTGACGGCGAGGATGAAGCCTTCCTTGCCATCCAGAAAGCCGCGCCGGAAGATATAGATTCGGATAAAAGTCCATGCCGCGTGACCTGCGGCCGCAGGCGCGCTGGCCTTTTTCCCCCTGGCATGCATCAGGGCGGCTGCATCTGTGGAATAACGATTCATCTTGGCGATCAGGCTCTCCATATCCGCATAGGGATAATGCAGGAAATGGCCATCCAGGACGACGGCGGGATGCTCCGATTGCACGCTTTCATGCACCGCCGCATCCGAAAACCGGGCGGCGCCCCGCTTGAACAAACGCAGCACATGATCGGGCCACCACCCGCTGTGGCGTATCCAGCGTCCACAAAAATTCGAAAGGCGCGCGATCTTGTAGGCCTGGGCTCGCGGGTTTTGGAGCTCATTGCGGATGGCTTGCGCAAGCTCGGGCGTAACGCGTTCATCGGCGTCAATCGAGAGCACCCATTCTCCGGTCGCCAAATCGAGAGCGCGATTCTTTTGCGGGCCGAAACCAGGCCAGTCAGACGTTTGCGATACTTTTGCGCCTTTTGCCCGTGCGATTGAACAGGTGTCGTCGGTGCTACCGCTATCGAGCACAATGATTTCGTCGGCAAAAGCCACCGAGTCCAGGCATGGCCCAATATTGCGGGCTTCGTTTTTGCTTATGATGATGACCGATAGTGTCATGTGCGCGGCCTAAGCCCCCGCTGCCACCGCTTCCAGTGATTGAACAAAGGTCCGACGATGGGGTGCGCAGCGATCTGTATGCGCCGCCCGAACGAACCGCCCGATGTATTGCGCACTGCAAAACGGTAAATCGATGCGGGATCCGTGCCAGGCCGATTCTGCCCAAAGGCCTGCGTGGTGTACAGATAGCGAAAGCCCTCCTCCTGAGCGATGCGTACATAATCGGCGTCGAAATAGCCTTGCGGCCAGCAAAAATGCTCGGACACCTCGCCCAAATTCGCTTGCAGGGCCGCACGGGAAAGCGCAAGCTCGTCGCGCATGCGTTCATTTTTCTCGGCCGCGCGGCTGCTTTGATCCCAGCGGACATGGGTGTGCGTGTGACTATGAAATTCAAAGACGCCAGCAGCGCGCATGGTCTGGATTTCACTCCAGCGAAGAATTACATCGTCGCTGCGGCCTTGTTCGATAAGCCGCTCGCACTCGTCGTGCGCAGGCGTTTCAGGCAAGCCATCTTGCCCCAGATAATGGCGAACGGGGCCATCATTGACCCATGATGTCACCAGAAAGACCAGCGCGGTATAGCCATATTTTTTCAGCAGGGGATATGCGTAAACCCAGTTATCCAGGTAGCCATCGTCAAAGGTGATCAAAATGGATCGGGACGGGGCCTTTTGTCCCCGAAGGTGCCGTGCAAAGTCGGCGCCGGAAAGGGAACGATAGCGGCGGCGCGCCAGCCATATCAGTTGCCGCTCGAAATTATCGGGCGAAGTCGTGATCATGCCTGGGGTCGGAGACACGTGGTGATACATCAGCACTGGAACCGCCTCTGCGCGCTTCATGCGCGCCTCTCGGCCAGCCAGCGTGCATAACAGGACTCGATACGCTGCACCATGGCTGCGGAACCGAAACGACCGCTGTTGCGACAAAACTGGATGCCCGCCTGCCCCATTTTGCGCCGCAAATCCGGGTCGTCTACCAGCTTTTCGATGGCCTCCGTAAGCGCGGTCTGGTCTTTAAGCGGAACCAAAAATCCGCTAACGCCTGCCTGCATCATCTCCGGCACTCCGTCTACATCAGTGCCTACCACTGGCAGGCCGGCCGCCCCCGCCTCAACAAAAACAGTCCCGGACGCTTCCTTTTGCGTGGCGAGCGCAAAGATGTCAAAGCCCGCCAACAAGTTCGGCACATCGCGGCGTGCCCCCAGCATATGTACCCGGCCCTGCAAATTCTTCGAATCGCTATACGCTTGTATTTCTTCAAAGACAGGCGAGCCACCACCCACAAGAACCAGGTGCACATTGGCGCGTCGCTTGATCAAAGGCTCGACGGCGTCGATCAGATCGCGATGTCCTTTTTGCGCCCGCATAACAGCCACGCAACCGATCACGATGTCATGAGGGCTCAATCCCAACTCCGCGCGCAAAGTAGACTGCTGTGGCGCTTCCTGTAGTTCGACGGCTGGATATACGGTGGCCACGTGGCCCGGAGGAACTCCACGATCGACCAAGTGGTCGCGCACAAAATCGCTGGCTGCAATAACACGATGCGGCAAGACGGTATACGACAACAGGGAGCCCACGCGATTGGCCAGATGGCGGGTGCGCACAATCAAAGGCGTTCGGGCGAGACGGCCGGCCGCAGCGGCAATAACCGTGTCGCGGCGGCTGTGGCAATTAAGTACATCAAACTCACCGGCGGCCAATATTTCACGAATGCCGGCAATGCTCCTGAAATAATTGGCCGGCCCGTCCATAAACGTGGTGTGCACCGTAAAGCCTTCGGCGCGCAAACGCTCGGTCAGCAAGGCATGAGGCTGGCATACGGCTTCAAGATAATGACCGCGCTCACGCATCGCCAACATCATCCGGAAAATATACTGCTCCTGCCCACCGAAACTGGTGGCGGCTTCCGAATGCAGTATGCACAAAGGCGTCATGAATAGCGAATCTCCACGCTATCGGGTGAAGTCCATCGCGACAATTGATCGAACAGGCTATCGGCCATGCGCACGCGCCACTCTTCACCCAGGCGCAGCGTGCATAGAAAGTCGCGGCGTTCAAGCACAATTTCGACAGGCACCCCAGGTGCTCCATTTTCAGGTTCGGCACGAAAAGGGTTCAACACTTGACGCAAACGCGCCGCATCGGTGTTGCCATTCAAGGTAATACGCAAGGCCTGAGCCCGTTCTTCGCGCGCCAGTTGCAGGTCGAACAAGGATTCGGCGGAAATACGCAAACCGCCCGAATAATCGTCGTGACTGACTTTGCCGTGAACAATGATCAATTGATCTTCTTTCAGGCGCTGGCGGTGCTGTTCGTACAGTTCGTTGAAAATCGCCACCTCAATCTGCGAAGAGCCATCATCGAGCACGGCATAGAGCATCTTGCCGCGCCGTGTCATTTTGGGCCGCAGCGCAGCCAGCACGCCCGCAAACCATTGCAAGCCGCGCGCCGCCTCCAGGCGCGCCAGCGGCCTGGGAGCGAAACGGCGCACCTCGTCGCGCCACGCATCAAAGAGATGACCACTGAAATAAAACCCCATGGCGGCCTTTTCCTCGGCAAGCCGGGTTTGCAGACCCCAGTGAGGCACTTTGGCCAATTCGCCCTCGACGATATCGTTGCTGTCGTCAGCGAACAACGACACCTGATTGGCGCTGCGTTCGGCTTGTTCGGCGGCTTCGATAGCGTTGCCGACCGTAGCGAGCAAGGCCGCGCGGTTAGCCTCGATCGCGTCAAACGCGCCGGCGCGAATCAAGGCTTCGACGGTGCGTCGATTAACCGTGTGCCGGTTGACCTTGTGGCAAAAATCGAACAGGCTGGTATAGGGGCCATCTTGTTCGCGTGCACGGATAATTTCTTCGACAGCGCCTTGTCCCGTGCCTTTGACGGCCCCCAGGCCATAGCGAATCGTGCGCGGCGGCTTGCCTTCCTGAGTAGAGCGGTCGGCCACTGGCTCGAAGCGATAAGGCGACGCGTTCACATCGGGCGGCAATACCTCGACCCCATTGGCCAGCGCATCTTTCCAGAAGGTCTGTATTTTGTCGGTATCGTCCATATCGGCGGACAAGGTCGCCGCCAGAAATTCGGCAGGATGGTGCGCCTTGAGCCACGCGGTCTGATAGGCGATCAGCGCATAAGCCGCCGAGTGACTCTTGTTGAAACCGTAGCCGGCGAACTTTTCCATCAGGTCAAACAGCTTGACCGCCAACGTGGCGTCGTAGCCCTTCTTTACCGCGCCTTTTTCAAAAATTTCGCGATGCTCGGCCATCTCTTCGGCCTTTTTCTTACCCATGGCGCGACGCAACAAGTCAGCCCCACCCAGGGTATAGCCGCCGATAATCTGCGAAATCAGCATGACCTGCTCTTGGTACACAATGACACCATAGGTGCTTTTGAGTACCGACTCGAGATCTTTGTGAAAATAGTCGACTTCGGCGCGGCCATGCTTGCGATTGACGAAATCGTTCACCATGCCCGACTCTAACGGCCCTGGCCGGTAAAGCGCCAGCATGGCGATAATGTCTTCGAAGGTGTTGGGCTGCAAATTCTTGAGCAGCTCCTTCATGCCGCGCGATTCAAGCTGAAATACCGAGGTCGTATTGCCTTGCGTCAACAGCTTGTAGGATTCAGGGTCGTCCAGCGGCAAGGCCATCAAGTCGAACTCGCGCTGGCTTTCGTTGAAGCGGCGCACAAAACGCACTGCCCAATCCAGAATTGTTAAATTGCGCAAGCCCAAAAAGTCGAACTTTACCAAGCCAACGGCTTCGACATCGTCTTTGTCGAATTGCGACATGGCGCTGCTATCTGTGCCCGGCTGGCAATACAGGGGGCAAAAATCAGTGAGCTTGCCTGGCGCGATCAGCACGCCGCCGGCATGCATGCCGATATTGCGAGTCAGGCCTTCGAGCGGCCGTGCGAGGTCTATAAGTGCTCTGACCTCCTCATCCTGTTCATAGCGCTCTTTGAATGCCGGTTCCTGTTCCAGGGCGCGGCTCAAGGTCCACGGGTCGGCGGGATTGAATGGAATCAGCTTGGACAGACCATCGCACAGCATATACGGCATATCGAGCACGCGGCCCACATCGCGCACCACAGCTTTGGCGCCCAGCGTGCCAAAGGTGGCAATCTGACTGACAGCCTCCTTGCCGTATTTCTGTTTGACATAATCGATAACACGTTCGCGATTATCCTGGCAAAAATCGACATCGAAATCGGGCATGGACACCCGTTCCGGGTTCAAAAACCGCTCGAACAGCAAGTCATAACGCAAGGGATCCAGATCAGTAATGCCCAACGAATACGCCACCAGCGACCCAGCTCCCGATCCTCTCCCCGGCCCCACTGGCACGCCATTGTGCTTGCCCCAGTTGATGAAGTCGGCCACGATCAGGAAATAACCCGAAAAGCCCATGCTGGTGATGGTCTTGCATTCCCATTGCAGGCGTTCGGAATACGTCGCATCGTGAGCCAGACGTTCGCGCGCATCGGGAAACAGTTGCGCCATGCGTCGCAGCAAACCCTCTTCTGCCAGCCGAACCAGATAGTCGTCCAGCGTAACCCCTTCAGGGGTCGGAAAATTGGGCAAGCACGGCGTCCCCAGATCCAGCGTCAGATTGCAGCGCTTGGCAATTTCAACGGTATTGGACAGTGCCGAAGGGATGTCGGCGAAACGCCGGCCCATTTCTTCTGAGCTCAACAAATACTGGTCTTCGGTAAAACGGCGTACGCGTTTGGGGTTGGACAACTGTTCGCCATCGGCGATGCATACCCGAGCTTCATGAGCACGGAAGTCGCTGACATCCATAAACTGTACCGGATGCGTGGCGGCCACCGGCAGTTTTAATTCTGCGGCCAGGCGCAAGGCAGCCTGAACATAGGCTTCGTCGCCCTCGACGCCAGTGCGCTGTAATTCAATATAGTAGCGATCAGGAAACCGCTTGGCCCACCACTGCATCATGGCCCGAGCCTCGGGCTCTCGGCCCGCTTCCAGCGCCTGGCCGACCTCGCCGCCGCGCGCGCCCGACAACACGATCAACCCCGCACTATCAGCCAGCCATTCGCGACGGACTTCGGCGCGCCCGCGGTACTGATTATCCAGCCACGCCCGTGTCAGCACGTCGCAAAGATTCAAATAGCCCTCGCGGTCAGTCACGATCAATAGCAAACGGCTGGGCCTGTCCCGATCCTGGTCATTTTGCAACCAGATATCGCAACCGGCAATGGGTTTGACGCCGTGGCTGCGAGCCTCTTTGTAAAATTTGATCAAGCCAAAAAGATTGGTCAGATCGGTCAGCGCCACCGCCGGTTGCCCAAATTCGGCCACGCGGCCAACGAGGTTGGGAATACGCACGATCCCATCCACCACCGAAAACTCGGAGTGAACGCGCAGATGCACAAAAGAAGATGAATTAGTTGCTTGAGTCATTGTCCAGATTGTACTCAGAGAGCCTGCCGTCTGCGTTGAAATGGACCGTTCTTACCGTTGTAACATGGACCACGCCTTTTGCAACCGTTTGACAGACACCGGCATAGGCGTGCGCAACTCCTGGGCGAACAAGGCCACCCTCAATTCTTCAAGCAGCCAGCGGAACTCTTCCAGCCCGGCGTCGGGCGCCCCTTTGAGGGCGGATTGCGCACGTTGATACTGTGTCGCCAGCGGTGCAATATCGGCGCTCAGGCGGGCGTCCCGTGCGGGATCGGCGCGCAGCTTGTCAATGCGAGCGACAGCCGCCTTAAAGTAACGCGGGTACTGAGACAACTGCCGATATGGGGTCGCGCGCACGAACCATTTGCCCATCAAGTCGCCCGCCTGTTTTTGCAGGTCGGCGTACGCCGCCGCGTGAGGCTTGGCCTGTGGCAATTTTTTCTGTAGAACGGCCCATTCAGCCAGAATTTGCCCGGTCAGGCGGGCGATTTCCTGCGCCAGCAAGCCCAGACGGCTTTTACCTTCATTGCGGCGTTGCTCGAAGCCGGCTTGATCACTGGGCCAAGGCTCGGCCAGGCAGGCCTGCTCCAGCGCGCAATCAATGATTTGATCTTTTAGTTCCTCCTGCGTGCCCAGGCTCATGTACAGCATACCCATATGGGTCAAGCCCTGTAAATTCTTTTCCAGGAATTTGACCTGCTCGCGCAAGCCCAGACGAAACAGGCGCAACAGGCCGGATCGGTGCTGCTGCCGGGCTTCGGACGGATCATCGAACACATCCAGATCGCAATAGGCGCCACGGTCGATCAGGGCCGGGTAGCCCACAAATGACCGGCCCTTGCGTTTGATTTCCATAATCTCTGGCAAAGACCCGAATGTCCAGCCGGTCAGATGTTCGTGCGCCAGCGTCTGCGCTACCTGGTGGTCGTGCACCGCAAATTTCTGAAAAGACTCTTGAGCCTGGCGGCCATGCTCGGCCTTGAGCTGATCAAGATTGCGGCTGCCAGACAGCATGCGGCCATGTTCGTCCATCACTTTGAAGTTCATGAACAGATGCGGCGCCAGTGTCTCGATCTTGAAGTCGCTGCGCAGCGGCCTGATCTTGACCTGTTCCCACATGTCGGCGGCGATGGCCTCCAGCAAGCCGGTATCGGGACTGGCCGACCGTTCAAACCAGCGCTCGAAGAATTTATTTGCATAGTCGGGCAAGGGGACACAATGGCGTCGCATTTTCTGCGGCAAGGACTTCAGCAACATATGCACTTTTTCCTTCAGCATGCCAGGAACCAGCCATTCGCAACGCATGGGGTCGATCTGGTTCAAGGCGAACAAGGGGACGAGGAGTGTCACACCATCGCGCACCGAACCAGGCTCGAAGTGGTACTCCAGCGCCATCCGCACCCCTTGCCACTCGACCGCTTTAGGAAACACGTCAGTTGTCACTCCCGCCGCTTCATGCCGCATCAATGCGTCGCGCGTCAGCAGCAGCGCCTGAGTCGCCGTCCTGTCCAGACCCCGGGCCCATTTCTCCAACGTGATCGTCTGACAAATCTCAGCGGGGATTTGCTGATCGTAAAAAGCATAGATAAGCGCCTCATCGACCAGAATGTCAGGGCGGCGCGACTGATGTTCAAGCTTTTCGATCGAGGCAATCAGTTGCCGGTTGTGACCGACAAACGGCAAGGCCGTGTCAATATCGCCCGGCACCAGAGCCTGCCGGATGAAGATCTCCCGCGCCTGCACCACATCCACCTTGCCAAAGTGAATGCGGCGACCCGTATAGACGGGCAAACCGTAGAGCGTCGCCCGTTCATTGGCCACCACTTGCCCGGCCTTTTTTTCCCAACGGGGGTCGGACCGAACACGGCGAATCAGGTGCGCGCCGGCCCGTTCGAGCCAAACGGGATCGATTTTCGCCACACAGCGCGCATACAGGCGAGTGGTCTCGACCAACTCGGCCGCCACCAGCCAGCGTCCGGCCTTTTTAACGAGGCGTGAACCCGGATGAATCTGAAACCGGATATCGCGCGCGCCCTGGTAACCGCTGCCTTCCTCGCTTTTAAGACCAATATTGCCCAACAGCCCAGCCAGCAACGCCATATGGGTCTGCTCGTAAGTGGCCTCGAGCGTGTTCACACGCCAACCTTGCTCCCCCACCAGCGCGGCTAACTGAGTATGCACATCGCGCCACTCGCGCAAGCGCAAAGGTGAAAGAAAACTCTGTCGCAACAGGCTAACCAGCTTGCGTTGCGACGCTTTGTGCGCCACTTGCTCACCATACCAGCGCCATAGCTTCAGATACGAAAGGAATTCAGATTTATCGTCGCCGAACTTGGCCTGCGCACTTTCGGCCGCTTCGCGTTCGGCCTGGGGACGATCACGCGGGTCCTGCACCGACAAGGCTGAGGCAATGATCAGGATTTCCGCCAAACATTGCTGGTCCCGTGCCTCGAGTATCATGCGCGCCAGGCGTGGATCGACGGGCAGGCGCGCCAGTATCTGTCCGGTTTGAGTCAACTGATTGGCATCGTCCAGCGCGCCCAGCTCTTGCAGCAAATGATAGCCATCGGCGATCGCCCGGCCCGACGGCGCATCCACAAATGGAAAAGTCTCGATGTCGTCGAGCCTAAGGGCCTTCATGCGCAAGATGACCGAAGCGAGCGACGAGCGCAACACCTCGGGGTCGGTAAAGGCGGGTCGATTCTTGAAGTCGGCCTCGTCGTACAGACGCACACAGACGCCGGGGCCTATCCGCCCGCAGCGCCCCGAGCGCTGATTGGCCGAGGCCTGGCTAATGGCCTCTATATGCAGCTGTTCTACCTTGTTGCGCCACGAATAGCGCTTGACGCGCGCCAGCCCGCTATCGACCACATAACGTATCCCAGGAACAGTCAGGGAGGTTTCCGCCACATTGGTGGCCAGCACAATGCGCCGGCCATTGCCTTGCGGGTGAAAAATGCGTTCCTGTTCGGCCTGCGACAAACGGGCGAAAAGCGGCAGCACTTCTGTGCCCAGCGGATGGTTCTTGCGCAAGGCCTCGGCCGCCTCGCGAATTTCGCGCTCGCCTGGCAAAAACACCAGGACGTCGCCCGCGCCATGACGAGCACATTCGGCCACGCCGTCAACGATGGCGTCAATCAGATCACGTTCCTCGTCCGCGTCAGCGCGACGACGATTAGAATCGACCTGCTCTGCGGCGGGCTCTTGCCGCACGGGGCGATACAGAATATCTACTGGGTACAGCCGGCCGGACACTTCAAGAACCGGAGCCGGGACGCCTTCATGCGAAAAGTGCTGCGCAAAACGGCTGGCATCGATGGTGGCTGAGGTAATGATCAGCTTCAAATCGGGCCGCTTGGGCAGCATCTGCCGCAAATAACCCAACAAGAAGTCGATATTCAGGCTGCGCTCGTGCGCCTCGTCGATGATAATCGTGTCGTAGCGTCGCAGCAGCGGGTCGCGCTGAGATTCGGCCAGCAAGATTCCGTCGGTCATCAACTTGATCGCCGCTTGGGGCCCCATGCGATCATTGAACCGTATCTGATAGCCCACCCAGTCGCCCAGCTCGGTTTTCAGTTCCTCGGCAATCCGCCTGGCTACGGACGTGGCAGCCAAACGCCGTGGCTGAGTGTGGCCTATCATCTTTACCGTGCCGCGCCCCAGTTCCAGACAGATTTTAGGCAACTGCGTGGTTTTCCCCGAACCCGTTTCACCACAGACAATGACCACTTGATGTGCCTTGATGGCCGCGGCAATATCCTCGCGCCGGCCGCTGACCGGCAAGTCTTCCGGATAGGTGATGGGCGGCAAGGGACGAGGCGCGCCTGGCCGTTTGCGCGGATTTGGCGACACTTTGGCAACTGAATTCACAGACTCTTGCATAAATATTCTTTTCGATGGTCTGCACTCATTATAATTTTGTGCAACCTACTCTTTGCGATCTATTAAGCTAAAAAACATGGCCCTCAACGACCCCGATACCGTATCCGCCCAGGAAGCCCCCGAATTTGCAGCAGCTCAATTCGTACGCTGGTTCCGTGAAGTGGCGCCGTATGTGCATGATTTTCGCGGCAAAACCTTTGTTATCGCCTTCGGGGGCGAACTCGTGGGCGACGGCGCGTTAAACACCCTGGTGCAGGACCTTTCCCTGTTGTCGGCCGTGGGCGTGCGGCTGGTGCTGGTGCATGGCTCGCGGCCGCAAGTCAACGAACAGCTCAAACTCAAAGGCTACCAGACGCAATTCGGGCGCGGTACCGAACCGACCAGCGCCGAAGCGCTGGAATGCGCCAAGGAAGCGGCGGGCGAAATCCGCCTGGACATCGAAGCGGCATTCAGCCAAGGCTTGCCTAATACCCCCATGTCGCACGCCCATATCCGGGTCATCTCGGGAAATTTCGTCACAGCGCGGCCGGTGGGCGTGATCGACGGCATCGACTACAAACATGCCGGAGCCGTGCGCAAGCTGGATCTGGACGCCATCAAGAACATTATCAACCAGGGCGCCATCGTACTCCTGTCGCCCCTGGGATTCTCGCCCACGGGAGAAGCCTTCAACCTGGCCATGGAAGATCTCGCCACCAGCGCGGCCGTATCTCTGCGCGCCGAGAAACTGATTTTCCTGACGCAAGGGCGCACAGTGCTCGACGCCGATGGCCTGGTCGACACCGAGCTGGCGCGTGAGGACGCCGACGCCTTGCTGGCGGCCGGCACACTGGACGAAGACACCGCCTCGTTCCTGGCGCATGCCTCGCGTGCCGTCAAGCGAGGCGTGGCGCGCGCCCATCTGGTGCCCTATACGCTCGATGGCAGTGTGTTGCTGGAAATATTTACCCACGACGGCGTGGGCACCATGGTGGTCGAAGATACCCTGGACGATCTGCGCCCAGCCACCGTCGACGACGTGGGAGCCATCGTCCAGCTGATCGAGCCGCTCGAAGAAGACGGCACCCTGGTGCCCCGAGGCCGCTCCGTCATCGAGCGCGACGTGGAAAAATTCACCGTCCTGGAACACGATGGTGTCATCTACGGTTGCGTTGCCCTAATGCCCTACCGTGACGAAAACATGGCGGAAATGGCCTGCTTGATCGTCCATCCCGAATGGCAAGGCACGGGAGAAGGCGAAATATTGTTACGCCACACCGAGTCCCGCGCCCGCGCGATGGGCGCCCGGCGCCTGTTCGTTCTGACCACGCGCACCTCTCACTGGTTCATCAAGCGCGGCTTTGTCCAAGGAGGCATCGCCGACCTGCCCCGCGAACGCCAGGCCCATTACAACCGATCACGCAATAGCCTGATATTCATTAAAAAGCTTTAAGCATGCCAGCGCTGCCCATCTATGTTGTCAGCCTCCCCTCAGCCAGCGCGCGGCGCGATTTCATGCGCCGGCAATTTGCCGATTTGAAGGTGCATTACGAGTTTTTTGATGCCATCGACGGGCGCGAAAACCCTGATCACTATTTGTTCAAGAAATACAATGACAAGAAGCGGGCGCAACGCAGAGGCGGGGGCACGCCGCTGCGTCTGTCTCAATTGGGCTGTTTTGCCAGCCACTATCAGTTATGGGAAAAATGTCTGCGAGAGGATCAGGCCATGATTGTGCTGGAAGACGACGCCATTTTGCTCGCCCCCTTCATGGATTTTTATGAACGCACGGCTGAGTTTGCAGACAAGTATGGATTCGTCTGGATAGAGCCCAGCAACAAGAACAAGAATCATAAAGGCCTGGTGCTGGAACAAATCGGCCCCTTTGCGGTAAAAAAATTCTCCAAAGGTTTTTCCCACACAGTCGGCTACTTGTTGGCCCCTGCCCAGGCGAAAAAATTGTTGGCCCATTGCACCGAATGGATTTATCCGGTGGATAATACGATCGACCGTTTCTTCGAACACAAAGTCGAAGCGATAGGCGTAGATCCCATTTGCGTTCGACCCGACGGGAATTTTGAATCGACGATCAATTCAATAGAGCCCACATACAAACGCTCTCTGCAGGACATAATACGCAGCGAATACTCCAGCCTGGTCGACACCATCAAACGCAGCATTCATAACACAGAGTTTTTCATTCGGCACAAAATGCGGTGAAACCAGGATCAGTGTTCAAAAACAGTCTTGAAATGCGGTTAATGCCTGGAGCGAATCCAAAAAATGGCAACAGGATATCGACCAACGCTTCATCAGTACAATACTTGCTACTTGTTTATTCGTTTTAAAGGTGCGACCCATGGCACGAATGGTTCAATGTGTAAAACTCAAGCGCGAGGCCCAAGGGCTGGATTTCGCCCCCTATCCCGGTCCCTTAGGCACGCGGATATGGCAAAGTATCTCGAAAGAAGCCTGGGGACAGTGGATCGACATTCAGACGCGCCTGGTCAATGAAAACCGCCTAAACCTCGCCGACGCCCGCGCCCGCAAATACCTGGCACAACAAATGGAAAATTTTCTGTTTGAAGACGGCTCGGTAGAAGCCCAAGGGTACGTGCCGCCGGAAGAATGAAAATACCCAGCTGGATATTGTAGCGGCAGCCCTTGTGGCTGCCATCTGCGTTCTATAAATACCGTAGCGGCTCTCGGCGATTTGGCAGCCACAAGGGCTGCCGCTACAGGCTGCGGCTACAGGCTGCCGCTACAGCGACGCGGAAGACATTATCAACAAATCAAATCTCGTTTTCTTCGTCGGGAACCTGGCCGCGGGCGGTGCGCTCGGTGTTCTTGACACCCGTATGGCGCACATCGTCGCCGCGCACCATATAAATAACCCGCTCGGCCATATTCTTGGCATGGTCGCCGATGCGTTCCAGCGACCGGGCAATGAAAATCAAATCAATGGAACGTGAAATCGTGCGAGGGTCTTCGATCATATAGGTAATGACATGACGCAAAGAAGCCTTCCACTCTTTATCCACATCTTTGTCATTACGCACCACCATCGCCGCGTGAACAGGGTCTTCGCGTGCAAAAGAATCCAGTGCGTCGCGTATCATCGTCGCCACATGGCTGGCCATGTGGCGCAGCTCGATCACCGGCACATAAGGAGTTTCAGATTCATGCAGGCGGCGCGCCATCTTCGCGATCTTTTCAGCTTCATCACCACAGCGCTCCATATCAGTCAACATCTTCGAAACCGACAGCAACAAACGCAAATCAATGGCGGTAGGCTGATTGCGAGCGATCAACAAACTAATAAGCTCATCGATTTCGACCTCGAGCCGGTTAACGTCTTTTTCGCGCTCCCTTACACGATCAACCAGGCTTAAGTCGCCGCTGGTGAGAGCCTCCATGCCCTCTTGTACCATCGCCTCGACCAGCCCGCCCATTTGCAGGAACAGCGAGCGCGTAGATTCCAGATCGGAATGAAACTGTTTATTCGTATGCTCGGACATATCAGCCTTGAGTCAAGGTAAAAGTCATTCGGTAAATCGGCGCACCACACGCCACAACGCCTCGGTGAATGACAAGTCTATCATTCAAGCGCATCCTCAAGCTTACACGGGAATTATGACCGGTTCATGACCGCGACGGATGTAGTGTTTGAACCCCCTGCTGCGTCGACAGCAAGGCGACATCAGCCCCTGAAATCGCAAACAAGCCGCAGGTCACCACACCTGCAATATTATTGATCTGCGCCTCCAGTTCAGCCGGGGAGCTGATCTGCAAGCCCGAGACATCCAGAATCTGGCAACCATTGTCGGTCGTAAACCCCTGACGCAAGGCAGCGACTCCGCCAAACCGGGCAACGCGGCGTGACACCTCGGCGATAGCCATGGGAATCACTTCAATGGGCAGCGGAAACTTGCCCAGACAGGGCACCAGCTTGGATTCATCGACAATACAGACGAACCGGTCCGCCACGGACGCCACGATTTTCTCGCGCGTAAGCGCCCCGCCGCCACCTTTGATCATATTCAGGCCGGCGTCGATTTCATCGGCCCCATCGACATACACGGGCACGCGATCAACCTGATTCAGGTCAAATACATGAATGCCAAGCGCCGTTAAGCGCGCCGAACTGCGCTCCGAACTGGACACCGCACCCTTGAAAATATGCTTATGCACCGCCAGACTGTCTATAAACAAGTTGGCCGTGGAGCCGGTTCCTACGCCGATAATGACATCAGGCGCAAGCAGCGGCAAGACATAATCGAGCGCCGCACGGGCCACATTCCGTTTGAGTTCGTCTTGGGACAGCATAGAAAAATCCTAAAAAACATCAATTCGGGGCGAATCAAGCGCCCAATAGCTCACTGTACTTCGTGTCGGAAAAACCGACACTCGCCGCCCCCTTGGCATCCACCATGACGGGGCGCCTCACCAGTGCGGGAAACTCGGCGACGAGCGCCGCCCATTGCGCGTCGGACTCGGGAGCCTTGCGGCTATCAGACAGGTTGCGCCACGTCATGGACGCACGGTTGACCAGCTTTTCCCAGCCACCCAGCTCGCGCGACCATTTCTGCAATTGCGACGCGGCAATGGGCTGTTCGCGATAATCGACAAACTCATAGGGCGTCCCATGGTCGTCCAGCCAGGCCATGGCCTTGATGCAGGTGCTGCATTTGCTCAGCCCATATAACGTTACGGTTTTCATCTTCAAGCGCATCTCCGATAAGCCTTATCAAGTGTTTCCCAATATGCAATGCCAGCCGGGCCCGCCACTTTTTCCAGCGACCGCCGCAAGCGCCGCAAATTATTTTGGCGCTGCGAAGGCGAAACACCATTGCCGTGTCCGCGATCAAAGTCGATCAACCACGCTTTACCGTGATCATCAAGCAAAATGTTATAGGCATTCAAGTCTGCATGCCATACCCCCGCCTGATGCATGGAAAAAATAGCGTCGGCCACCGCCTGGTGGCTGGGTTGATCGAGGGCTTTGGCCAGGGTCTGCACATGAGGCAAGCGTTCAATCAGGATAGCCGCCCGATACGTCATCCCGCAGCGCCAATATACCGCCGCCAACGGGGCTGGAACCGGCAAACCTTCAGCCCGCATGGCTCGCAGCAGTTCAAACTCTGCAAACGAACGCACCCGGCCCTCGCCCGCCCAAACGTAACGATCTCGGCTCAGGCGCGCCACCAGGCCGCCGCGCCGGTAGTGCCGCAACACGCCAGCCCCATATTCGCCCTGTGTAAACCAGGCAGCCTGGCGCCCGCCAACCTGCACAGGCGTTGCCTGGTTTTGGGGCGCGCCCGGATCGAACAGGAACGCACCCGGATGCGCCAGGAAACCGGGATCAAAACGCATCGTCCCATTAGGCAGGCCAAGCTCCGAACAAGGCGCTGCAAGACGCATCAGGACACCTCCACAAAAAGTCTGCGCCCAGCCATCGTGTCAGGCCTTGGCCAGCAATAAAAACATAATAACCAGTAGCATCACGGCAAATATCCTTTTCAGACGCGGCTCGGGCATCGAGTACGCAAGACGGACCCCATACGGAACACAGCAAATGCTGCCGATCGCCAACGGTATCCCTTGCGACCAATGGGCTTGCCCATGCGCCGAATACGTCAAAAGCGCGACAAAGGTTCCAGGAATGATGGTGGTCATGGCCAAAGCCTGAGCCGAAGTTTGCGGCAAACGAAAAAACGTGGTCAGAAACGGCACGGCCACCACCGACCCGCCTACGCCAAAGATACCCCCTATCGTACCGGCCAGCACCCCTACCAGCGCAAACCACCCCTTGTGGTAGTCGGCCGCACTGCGGCGCGGCGAGGCCGCTCGCCCACGAGGATTCTTTGGCTGGCTTTGGATAAAATAGAAGATCGCAATGCCTAAAATGAAAACAGCATAAACACGGCGCAACAAGATGGGATCAATGCCCAGGGCAAACCGGGCGCCCAGCCATGTAAAGACAATGGAACCCGCAGCGCCTGCCGCCGCGGCGCGCAAATCAATTTTGGAATACTGATTGTATTTGCGCACCGATGTCAGCACCGCCGGCAAGACCATGATGAGGGCCGTGCCCTGCGCAGCCTGCTGCGGCATGCCGAACACCAGGCCCAGCAGGGGAATGGCCAGCAAGCCGCCGCCGATACCCAGCACCCCGCCCGTAAACCCGATCAGCGCGCCTGACAGAAGGCAGCCCAACACAATTAGGTACCACTCCACCTGGGTATTCCTTTATAACTGGCGCAGACGATCTATAGCGGCATCCACACGATCCACCGCCCATATGTCCAGGCCTTCGATAGCCTGTTTGGGCGCATTGGCCTTGGGAATAAGCGCTACGTTAAAACCCAGTTTGGCCGCCTCGCGCAGCCGCTCCTGGCCGCGCGGCGCGGGGCGGATTTCGCCTGCCAACCCAACTTCGCCAAACACAATCAATCCTTTGGGCAAGGGCCGATTGCGCATCGAAGACATGATGGCCAGCAACACGGCCAGGTCAGCGGCCGGCTCGGTAATTTTGACGCCCCCCACAGCATTGACGAACACATCCTGATCGAAAGTGGCGACGCCCGCATGGCGATGCAGCACAGCCAGCAGCATGGCCAGGCGCGTGCCCTCGAGCCCGACCGACAAACGTCGCGGATTGGGGGCATGAGCGCTATCGACCAGGGCCTGGATCTCCACCAGCAAAGGCCGTGTTCCCTCCTGAGTGGCCATCACGCAAGAACCCGCCACATCCTGATCGTGCTGCGATAAAAACAGGGCCGACGGATTGCTGACCCCACGCAAACCTTTGTCCGTCATGGCAAACACGCCTAGCTCGTTGACGGCGCCAAAACGATTCTTGAATGCCCGAACAAGCCTAAAGGATGAATGGGTATCGCCCTCGAAATACAAGACCGTATCAACAATATGTTCAAGCACACGCGGGCCGGCCAGCGTGCCATCCTTGGTCACATGGCCGATCAGGACAATGGTGACGCCTGTCTGCTTGGCCAGGCGTGTCAGTTGCGCGGCGCATTCGCGCACTTGAGAAACGGAACCCGGCGCGGCGCTCAACTCGCTGGAATAAAGAGTCTGGATCGAATCAATGACAGCCACGCTGGGCCGTGTCTCGGTCAGCGCCGCCACAATCGATTCAAGACGAATCTCAGCCAGAAGATTGACCCCGCTGGTGGCCAGTTCCAGGCGCCTGGCATGCAAGGCCACTTGCTCGGCAGACTCTTCGCCGGTCACATACAGTACGTTAACCACCTTGGACAGGGACGCCATCGCCTGTAGCAAAAGCGTCGATTTGCCAATGCCCGGATCGCCGCCAATAAGCACCACGGCGCCAGCCACCAGGCCGCCGCCCAACACTCGATCGAATTCGGGAATGCCCGATGGCTGACGGGGCAACTCGCGAGCCTCGATTTCGGCCAGGCTACGGATAGGACTAGCGCCTGCAATAGGTGCAAAACGATGCGTGGACGTACCCGCGTCAAGCGACTCTTGCAGCGAATTCCAGGCATTGCAATGCGGGCATTGGCCCGCCCATTTCAGGCTAGTGCCGCCGCATTGCGTACACACATAGGAATTTTTTGATTTGGCCATACCTAAGTTTAACCGGGTATGCGACGGTCAATTCGAACCACGGCCGACAATCTAACGGCCCGCCAGGCTGCCGCCACCATCCACGCCCAGAACCTGGCCAGTGATGAAGCCTGCCTCGTCCGATAAAAAGAAGGTGACGGCCGCCGCCACCTCAGCAGCCTGGCCCAGGCGGCCCATGGGGATCGATGCCAGGGCTTTTTTCTCGGCCTCACTGCCCACCGGCTGGGCGGTGCGAAACAGCTCGGTTTCAATCGGCCCGGGCGATACCGCGTTAACGGTAATTCCGTGCTCGGCCAATTCCAGCGCCCAGGTCCGGGTACAGCCGATAAGCGCGCTCTTGGCCGCGGAGTAACTGGTGCGCAGCACCCCGCCGTGCGTGACACGGCTGCAGATGTTGACAATGCGCCCCTCTTTGCGCGCCTTCATCGACGGGATAAACGCCTGGGTCACCTGCACAGCAACGCGCACATTCAGATCGAACACTTCGTACAGCGAGGCCAGATCGACCTCACCCAACGGCTCGGGGCGAACCATCCCGACGTTGTTGACCACCGCATCGACAGGGTATTTTTCGCGAATGACACGCAGAATATCTTCAGTTTCACCCGCATTTTGCAAATCGCAAGAGTAGAGGTAGCCGGGGAAATCAATCTCTTGCGTATGCCGCGCCAAACCCACGACATGGCAGCCCATGTCGGCCAGACGCCGGCTGATCGCCCAGCCTATGCCTTTTGTTGCCCCGGTCACCAGCACACATTTATTTTTCACTGATCGCTCCCTTGGAATAAATCGAGCCTAGTTTTATCTTCTTGTACAAGCCGTTCATACAACCACTACCGGCACTCGTGGGGCCACTGCGCACATCAGCTCGTACCCCAAGGTACCCGAGGCGCGTGCGACCGCGTCGATCGAAGGGCCGCCCTCGCCCCACAGCACCACCTGACTGCCTACACGGGCCTGCGGCGCCGGAGTCAAGTCGACGATCAGCATATCCATCGACAACCGTCCCAGTGTGCGTGTCATGACACCATCCACACATACGGGAGTGCCCGTGGGAGCATGGCGCGGGTAACCGTCGGCATAGCCACAAGCCGCCACCCCTATGGTCATGGCCTCCGGCGCCACGAAGGCGTGCCCATACCCGACCCCCGCCCCCGCTTCGATGCGACGCACGCTAATCAATGCCGCACTAAGGGTCATGGCGGGGAGCAAGCCAAAGTCGCGGGCCGGCTTGTCGTCGAACGGCGTCGCACCATACAGGCAAATGCCGGGGCGGACCCACTGTTCCACCGGCTCCAGCGTGGGCCACAGGCCGGGCGTGAGGGTTGCAGCCGAATTACACACGCTTACCTTGCCAGGCAAATCGCGGGTCGTATGGTTGAATAGATGAATTTGCTCAGTCGTTACGACGGCATTGTCGTCGGCTCGCGCAAAATGAGTCATTTTCCCCAACGAACCCAAAATGCGCTGTTCCTGCAAACCGATAGCGTTCCGATAGGCGTTCGTGTATTGCGACGCGGGAAACCCCAAGCGGTTCATTCCCGTATTCAATTTGATCAGGGCGTCTATTGGTTGACGCGGACGAGCCCTGGCCAGCATGTCGAGCTGTTCCTGATGGTGCACCGCAGTAGAGAGCCGGTACTGATCAAGCACTGCGATATCGTCGGGCTCGAAAAACCCCTCAAGCAACAAAACAGGCTTGGTCCAGCCGGCTTGCCGACAGCGTACGGCTTCGTCGATATCCAACATGGCCAGGCCGTCGGCTCTGGAAAACCCCCGAACCGCATTGAGAATACCGTGGCCATATGCGTTGGCCTTGACGACAGCCCAGACCAGAGGCCGCGGCCGATGGGCTGCGGCTGGCTTTAGTTGACGGGTCACGACTTCAAGATTATGACTTAATGCAGATAACGAAATGCGTGCCAAAATAGGACGTGGCATAACTCCTCCTGGTAGCCGAAGTCTAATCCATCTTGCATAAAAGCGTACATGGCCGTTGATCACTACGAAAACTTTCCGGTGGCATCCCTGCTTTTGCCGGCTCGGCTGCGCGAGCCCGTCACGCATATTTATCGCTTTGCGCGTAGTGCCGATGATATTGCCGACGAAGGCGATGCCAGCGAACCGACACGCCTGGCCCAACTGGCAGGCTATCGCGAAGCACTGCAAAATATAGGCAGCGGCACATTCGAGCCTACGCCAACCGACGCGCTGGCAGACATCTTCATACCTCTTGCCCGTGCTATTCATACGCATCAACTTCCCCTACAGGCCTTTTTCGACCTGCTTTCGGCGTTCGAGCAGGACGTGAGCATCCATCGGTACCCCAACGACTCAGCGCTTCTCGATTACTGTTCACGCTCGGCCAACCCTGTGGGCCGCCTGATGCTCCACCTATATCAGGCCGTCAGCCCTCAAAACCTGCAAGAATCCGATGCCATTTGCACGGGGTTGCAATTGGTCAATTTCTGGCAAGATGTAGCCATCGACTGGAAAAAGGCGCGTATTTATCTGCCGCAAGACAAGCTTGCACGTTACGGAGTCAGCGAAACGGACATCGCTACCCAACAAATCGGAGCTGCCTGGCAGGGCCTGATGCAAGCCCAGGTTCAACAAGCCCGCGAACTGCTCAAACGCGGCCTGCCTCTGGCGCGCCGTCTGCCCGGCCGCATCGGCCTGGAGCTACGACTGGTTGTGCACGGGGGTTTACGTATTCTTGAACGCCTCGACCAACTACACTACGACGTATTCTTCCACCGACCTACCCTGCAAAAGCGCGACTGGGTTCTGCTGTTCTGGCGCGCGCTGCGTTGACACCCTTACACTTTTCGGCCTACTTTTTTTTCGAAACATGAGCCCTGACGAATACTGCCAAGACAAGGCCGCCCAAAGCGGCTCGAGCTTCTATTACGCCTTTTTGTTTTTGCCGCCCCAGCGGCGCAAGGCTATCACGGCGCTTTACGCTTTTTGCCGGGAAGTGGACGATGTCGTCGACGAGTGCTCGGACCCTTCCGTAGCCCGGATCAAGCTCGCCTGGTGGCGTACGCAAATCGAACAGATGTTCGTGGGCAAAACCGACCACCCGGTCACCCAGGCCTTGGCCCCGCATATTGAGTCCTGCCGTCTGGATGCTCCACGGCTGCTGGCCATTATCGATGGCATGGAAATGGACCTGGACCTGACGCGCTATGTGGATTGGGCCGGCCTGAGCAAATACTGCTGGCATGCCGCAGGCGTGGTGGGCGAGCTATCGGCCGGCATTTTCGGCTATACGCAAGACGCCACACTGGAATTCGCCCAAAAGCTGGGCCTGGCCTTTCAGTTGACCAACATTATTCGAGACGTAGGGGACGATGCGCGCCGCGGCCGCATTTACCTGCCCGTGGACGACATGCAGAAATACAATGTCCAGGCCTCGGAAATTTTAAACAAACAGCACTCAGAACGCTTTGTTGAACTCATGCGCTTTGAAACGCAACGCGCCAGACAATGTTATCGCGAGGCCATGCGGGCGCTGCCCGAAGCCGACCGGCGCGCACAACGCCCTGGCTTGATGATGGCCGCCATTTATTACACGCTGCTCGAAGAGATTGAACGCGACAACTGGCAGGTTCTGGATCAACGCATTTCGCTTACCCCCATACGCAAGTTATGGCTGGCCTGGAAAACCTGGGTCGGAGGCGGGCGCGGCCTTGTACAACAATTGGCCCAATGAAAATAGCCGTCATCGGTGCAGGCTGGGCAGGTTTGAGCGCAGCGGTTTATCTGCAGCGCAGCGGCCATCAGCCAGTCGTCTTCGAAGCGGCCCGAACCCTGGGCGGGCGGGCACGCAGCGTCCAATCCCCCCCCTTGAACGCTACCGTCGATAATGGCCAGCATATATTGCTGGGCGCGTATACCGAAACGTGGGCCCTGATGCACGAGTTGCAGATTCCATTGGAATCGCGCCTGCAACGGCTACGGCTTAACTTGCAAGCCGCAGACGGCAGTTTCCATCTTGAAGCCGCGTCGCTGCCCGCCCCCCTGCACCTGCTGGGCGGGATACTGGGCGCGCGCGGCCTGAACGTGCCAGAACGTGTACGGTTCATCACCCTGATGCGAAGTCTGCGAGCTCGAGGTTGGATCGTGCCTGCGAGCGCCACGGTCGGTGACTGGTTGCGAACCGCCCGGCAATCCGACCAGGTCGTACGCCGCTTTTGGCGGCCCTTATGCCTGGCAACGCTTAATACCCCCATCGAACAGGCCTGCGCCCAATTGCTGGCCAATGTTCTGCGCGACAGCCTCGGTGGCGCCCGGGACGCCTGCGACATCCTGCTGCCGCGCGTTCGTCTGTCCGAACTATGGCCAGCGCAAGCGGCAGCAAAAATCGATCTGCGTTACGGCCGAGCCGTGCGCCGTCTGAATCGCCTGTCTGCCCACGTCGAGGTCGAAGCCGAACGCTTCGACGCCGCCCTGATTGCAACCAATGCTCCTTCGGCCTGGCGTTTGCTGAAACACGATGCGCCGTCGCCTGCGGATAAAGCCTATCTGGCGCAACTGGCAGCATTGCGCTACAACGCCATTGCAACTATTACCCTGGAGCTGGAGCATACCTGGAAGCTACCCGCCCCCATGCTGATGCTGTACGACTATCCCGAGAAATGTCAGTTTGGCCAATGGCTGTTTGATGCCAGCCTGTTTATGAAATCGCCCGCAGATCGCCGGCGCCCGATGCTGACCGTTGTAATCAGCGACGCCCAGGCCTTGACGATGCACGCGCAAGAAACGATTGTTGCAGGGCTGTTGGAACAAATACGCGAGCAGACCCAAGGGCTTGCAGCCCTGCCCCCCATACGAGGCCACGCCACAATCATCGAAAAGCGTGCGACATTTGCCGCCACTCCAGGCCTGGTCCGGCCAAAGAACACCACCCCCTGGCCACGAGTCTGGCTGGCCGGCGACTATACCGACACGGGCTATCCCGCTGTATTGGAAGGGGCCGTACGCAGCGGCAAGCGCGCCGCGGAATTGATCACCGGCTATTTCTCCTGATGGTCATGGCAGCCACAAGGGCTGCCGCTACATCAAGAGGACGATCACAAGGGCTGCCGCTGACATCAAGAGGACGACCACAAGGGTCGCCCCTACATAGACAGCATTTCGGGAAGATAGTAGAATGAAGTTCGCATCCCACAATAGCTGCATGAAGCACGCATTTGAAATGAGACATGATGAACCACATTTATGCCGACGGGCTGGATAAAAACCCGGCCAACTATGCCGCACTCACGCCGCTGACCTTCATCGAACGCACAGCTGCGGTTTACCCGCAACATCTGGCGGTAGTGCATGGAGCGGTGCGGCGCACTTGGAAAGAAACCTATGACCGCAGCCGCAGGCTGGCCTCGGCGCTAATTGCGCACGGCATCAAGGCGGGCGATACGGTCGCCGCCTTATTGCCCAATATCCCGGAAATGGTTGAAGCCCATTTCGGCGTTCCTATGGCGGGTGCCGTGCTCAATACCTTGAACACCCGGCTCGACCCGGAAACCATCGCCTTCATGCTCTCCCACGGCGAGGCCCGCGCACTGCTGGTGGATCGCGAATTTAGCCCGCTCGTCAGCCAGGCGCTAAAACTTATGAAGCGGCTGGCAGAGCCCCCCCTCCTGATCATCGACATCGACGATAGCCAATATCAGGGGCCGGGCGAGCACATTGGCATCGTTGATTACGAAACGCTGCTCGCCGGCGGCGACCCGAACTACAACTGGCAGCCGCCGTCCGACGAATGGGAAGCCATTTGCCTGAACTACACTTCGGGCACAACTGGCAATCCCAAGGGCGTGGTCTACCACCATCGTGGCGCCTACATCAACGCCATCAGCAATATTCTTGAATGGGACATGCCCAAGCACGCCGTCTACCTGTGGACCTTGCCCATGTTCCACTGCAACGGCTGGTGCTTTCCCTGGACTATCGCTGCGCGCGCCGGCGTCAATGTTTGTCTGCGTCGCGTCGACCCTCTGGCCATCTTTGATCTGATACGCCAAGAATGCGTCACCCATTATTGCGGCGCTCCCATTGTTCACAATATGCTGCTCAATACGCCCGACGAGTTCAAAACAGGCATTACCCACACGGTGCATGCTATGGTCGCGGGCGCCGCACCTCCCGCCTCCATGATCGAAGGCATGGAGCAGTTGGGTTTTGAACTGACGCACGTCTATGGGCTTACCGAGACCTACGGGCCGGCCTCGGTCTGCGCCCGGCACGACGACTGGAACCATCTGGATATCGGCGAACGCGCGCGGCTTAACGCCCGCCAAGGCGTACGCTACCATTTGCAGGATGCGATTTCGGTACGAGACCCCGACACCATGCTGCCGGTGCCGGCCGACGGGGAAACCATGGGCGAAATCATGTTCCGTGGCAACATCACCATGAAGGGCTACCTGAAAAACCCGAAGGCAACACAAGACGCGTTTCGCGGCGACTGGTTTCATACCGGCGACCTGGCCGTGCTGTATCCCGACGGCTACGCAAAGATCAAGGATCGCAGCAAAGACATTATTATTTCAGGCGGCGAAAACATTTCCAGCATCGAAGTCGAAGATGTTCTATACCGCCACCCCGCCATCCTGGCCGCCGCCGTGGTCGCCAAGCCCGACCCGAAATGGGGCGAGACACCCATTGCCTTCATCGAACTGAAGGCGGGCGCCCAGGTCAGCGCCGAAGAGATCATTACCCATTGCAAACAGCACCTCACGGGCTTCAAGGTGCCGCGCCATATTGCGTTTGGCGAGTTGCCCAAGACGTCCACGGGCAAGATACAAAAATTCGAGCTAAGAAAACGTGCAGCGTCGACAGGCGCCATTGACGTATGATGCCATTCCATCCAACAATTTAAGGAGATCTTCACATGCCATTAGCCATTACCCTGCATCTTCTTGCCGCAGTTATTTGGGTGGGCGGCATGTTTTTCGCTTATGTGGTCTTACGCCCCGTAGCAGGCCAACTGCTTGAACCTCCCCTGCGGCTAACGTTATGGACGCAGGCCTTCAAACGATTCTTCCCATGGGTATGGCTTGCAGTGCTGATCTTGCTCATCTCATCACCGGCTTCTGGATGACCTTTGAACTATTGGGCGGCTTGGCTCGCGTGGGCATGCATGTGCATCTGATGATGACGCTTGGCATCATCATGATGGTGATTTTCTTGTATATTTGCTATCGGCCCTTGCCGCGCCTGAAGCGGGCCGTAGACGAGAAAAACTGGTCCCAAGGAGCGCGGGATCTTAACCAGATCCGCAAGCTTATCGGCGTCAATCTTATTCTGGGCCTGCTGGTCATTTGCGTGGCCGGAATCGGTCGCTTTCTGTAGCCAGGAGGCCTAGTCATGGCTGAGTATGTAGTCGAAGTAAGCTGGACACGAAATGGTCAGAATTTTTCAGGCAAAAAGTACAGCCGAAAGCATACTCTGCGCTTCGATGGTGGCGCAGAAATTCAAGCATCCTCGTCGCCTCATTTTGTACCGGCGCCGTGGTCAGACACAACGGCCGTGGACCCTGAAGAGCTTTTCGTCTCATCTCTTTCCAGCTGCCACATGCTATGGTTTCTGTCGATCGCCGCCAAACAGGGATTTTGCATCGACCGGTATCTGGACAACGCTGCTGGGGTAATGGGAGAAAATGCCGAAGGCAACTGGGCCATGACGCAGGTCACGCTTAAACCCGCGGTCAGTTTCTCAGGCGAAAAAATTCCTAGCAAAGCACAGATTGAAAGCATGCACCACGAAGCGCATGAAGAATGCTTCATCGCCAATTCAGTTAAAACCGACGTGCGCTGCGAACCGCAAATCGTTAGTTCATGATGAACCGTCTTGCATTTATTCCATCTCCAAATCGTATTGATGGCAGCCACTAGGGCTGCCATAGATGGTCGCCCCCGTTTTGCCAAGCGTTCAATCGGTGATGGTGGATAGGTCAAGATTGCAGCCATAGATCCGGACTTTCGTTTGGGGCCGTGGCCCCATGTCCCTGATGGA
>SCRC01000120.1 GCA_004297945.1 Candidimonas sp.
AGACACGGCCCGCCGACACCCCCCGCCTTCCCTTCGTCAGCATCCGGGGCACGCCTTACGCCGGCCCTGCCCAGCTCCCATAGACGGCTCGCGTTATGACATGCCTGGGGCTCACTTGCCCGCAGCCTGCTTCTATCACATTGCTCGCAGGCCTTGATCGACCAAGCATCCGCCAGCCGCCACATCTCCCGATGCATATCACCATCGCAGCCGCAGGGCGAGGGGTGGGTACCGTCCGGTCATTCGGCCAGCGCCGGGTGCTGACGAAGGGAAGACGGGGGCTGTCGTCGGGCGCTGTCTGAACGAAGCCTCGCGTGCGAGGCGTAGAGAGTTCGCCCGACGCCCGTCTGGACGAGGCAGACCCGGGCAGTCGGGGCGCGTAGCGCCACGACCGCTGGACGGACCGGACGGTACCCACCCCTCGCCCTGCGGCGTGTTAATAGAACGACCCCGCCCTAATCGATTACCTCACCCAAAACGGCTTAAAAAAATAGCCACGCGAAACGCATTCAGTTCCGTAAGCACTTCAATCGAAAATGTTCTAGGCTACTACAATCTGTAGAAAAGACCATTGCTCCAGCCACCTTTTTTTCACGCCACCGCTGCTCGAATAAATCCAGCTTGTCCTGTCTAAATCGCGGAGTGGGGCGCACTGCTGAAGGCGCTTTTGATAATCACAGGGTTGTCGTCTTGCGCCGGAACGGCAGCGATGCCGACAAAGAGACAGGCCATTCGCAATCACGTGACAGAGCCAGTCACAGAAGTGCGACGGCAATTTTTATCCGGGTATTATTGACATGGTTAATTTACCCGGGTATTATTCGTTGCTCAATTCAAATCCGATCTCACCATGGCTAATACCTCTGCTCATTCCTATACCAGCTTCAACGGCCACAAGCGCATCGCGTCTGGCAGCTTGCCAGTCAATGCATTGGCTGTGAAACATGCTCTGACGTCTGGCGTACCTAGTCCGCCGCTGACCTTCTGTGACCAGACTGGCCAAGTTGTCGAAATCGACCTTCGAGGAAGCGATGCCGAGATGTTGGCTCGTCTATCTCCAGAGGGGGACCCGCTTCATGAAAAGGAATCAGCACTGAACGGTTCCGAGAAATCGGGTGAGCCGCGTGGCCGTGGCCGGCCAAAGCTTGGAGTAGTCGCGCGCGAAGTCACTCTATTGCCGCGCCACTGGGATTGGTTGGCTACACAGCCAGGCGGCGCATCGGTGACTTTGCGAAAACTGGTGGACGAGGCACGTCGAAGCAACGTGGACCGAGACCGGCAACGCCGGGCAAGTGAATGTGCTTATTACTTCATGTCAGCCATGGCGGGTGATATGGCTGGCTTTGAAGAAGCCTCGCGTGCGCTGTTCGCGAACGACGCGGCCAAATTTCATCAACAGACTGAAACTTGGCCGCCCGACGTTCGCGATTACGTCAGGCTCCTGGCGTACCCGTTGCGGGAGAAGCTATCTGCCGCAACTCAAACCTCTTGACTACGGCTGCCTTTAATCAATGCAGGCTCCCGGACGTAATAAATATCCCAATCCGACTCATGCGTTTTTACAAACCCATGACGCAGGTAGAAGCGGTTCGAATCGCTATCGCGGAGTGCTCCCAGTTTGACGGGTAGCGGCTCGCCTTAGCTTACCGTGATGTCGATCCGACGCGGCTGGGCATGCTCAGCCTTCGGAATGCGTAGGCTCAGCACACCATGCTTGAACTCGGCGGACACCTTGCCGGTATCGAGTTCCTTTGACAGCGTGAAGACCCGCCGGAATCGGGGCAGACCCACCTCGACGTAAGTCGCCTCCATTCTTTCCAGCATTGGAATGCTCACGTCGCCCTCGATCGTCAGGGTGCCAGCCTCTACCTGCAGTTTTAGTCCGTCTTTGGGTACGCCTGGCAAATCGGCGCGCAGTGTAATGCCGGTGCTGTCTTCGATAACGTCCACCGGCGGCACCAAGGTCTCGTCGTTGTGCCGAGTTGCTTCGGTACGCGTCGTCGCAGGATGAGAAGCCTGTTCGTTTCTGGTAATTGCGGTTGTATCGTTCATGATTGACTCTCCGATATCATTGCACGGTAATGCGGCGGGGTTGGGCCGATTCCTGGCGCTTCATGTGGATGTGCAGCACGCCATCATGATAGTCGGCGGATACCGTACTGGGATCCACATCGTCGGACACGCTCACCACCCGCCGGAAGCGGCCGCCGAAACGCTCATTGATGTGTACGGTGGCGTTATTATCGTCCCCGGAAGGAATCTCTAGGTTCCTTTCGCCGGCGATAGTTAGCAGGCCACGGTCCAGAGTCACTTCCATCGTGGCTGGATCAAGACCGGGTGCAAAGGCGTAGACCTCCACTGATTGTGGCGTCCCGCCGACGTTTAACGCGGGAAAGCCGCCGCGACCAATACCGCGGATGCTGGGTGACAGGTCAAACGCGTCCTGCATCTCGCGCTGCAGACGATCCAACTCCGCGAATACGTCGCGGGCAAACAAGGGTCGGTACATAAGACTCTCCTTTCTTACGGTTGAACCAAACGCTCCGGCACTCGCCGTGGCGCTTTCAGTTCTTAATTTTGGGCCGGCCCAGGACATTTCAAGAGCCTGACCGTCGACGAGGCAACCACACCTTGCACTTGATCTACTTTACGCACGCGTGGGCTACCCAAAACATCACAGCACCCAACTTAAGGAAAATTATTTTCTCCACGGGAAAGTACCTATGGAATTTGAAAAAATTGAACTCATAATGAACCTGGTCTTCTACCCCTACAGCGCTACAGTTCAGCCCTGTCCATCGTCACATGAAAGCCAGCATCGCAATCGCAGAAACCGAACTCGATGAACGTCTTGCGCTGACACAGCGTTCGGCGTTGGCCGGGCGTCTGAGGTCTTTGCGGCAACAGCATGGGCTGACTCAAGGGCAGGTGACCGCGATCGGCGGCATCTCTACTTCCACGCTGTCCAAAATCGAAAATGGCCAGTTGTCACCGACCTATGACGTCTTGTTGCGTCTGGCGCACGGCCTGAATGTGGACATAGCAGAGCTCTTCGTCAATGCCCAGTCCCATATGGGGGCGGGTCGGCGCAGTATCGAACACGCCAACTGCGGCGAAACCCACGCCACGCCGTTTTACCACCACCGCTTGCTGTTCTCGCAATTGGCCAACAAGCGGATGATGCCGTTTATTTCACGCATCAAGAAGCATCATGCGCAGGCCGACGAAGGCTGGAGCCGCCACGATGGCGAAGAATTCGCCTATGTGCTGAAAGGCCAAATTGAGCTGCACACTGAATTCTACCAACCCGTTGCATTGGAAGAAGGCGAAGGCTTCTACATCGATAGCCGCATGCGCCACCGAGTCATCAGCCTGAGCGACGAAGACGCCGAAGTTCTTTGGGTCAGCACCGCGCCGGACCTGAATCGCAGCCCCCAATAACCCTCACCATTTCATCGGAGACGCCATGACCGAGCCACGCAGACTGTTTTGCGATCCCCCCCAGACATCGGTTCTGGTCTAGGAGGGCAGCCTTGTTTCAAGTCATCATCGACAGTTTGATCCGGGCGTCCGAGCTTGCCCTGATCGCCGTGGGCTTGACCATGGTCTACGAGATCCTCCGGTTCGCCAGCTTCGCCCATGTGCAGTTCGGCACAGTCGGCGCATTCATCGCCCTGGCGATCAGCGTCGCGCTGCCCCTGCCGCCTGGCTGGGCAATCCTGGTGGGGGCCCTTGTTGCCTGCATCGTCACCGGCGGGCTGGGCATTCTCAGCGACCGTCTGATCTTTGCAAAGCTGCGCAACCGTCCGCCCGCCATCCTGATGATCGCATCGTTCGGGCTGGGCATGGTCATGCAGTACGGCGTGCAGGCCATCTGGGGCGCAGGCGCCCGCGCGTATCCTCTTCCGTTGTCACGCCCCTGGGTCTTCCTTGACGGCCGGTTCTCTCCTGCCGGCGCCGCGGTCATCCTTGCCGCAGTGCTGTCCATGCTGGCGTTTCACCTGCTGCTCACGCACACCAAACTGGGGATGGCGATGCGTGCAACGGCCGACAATCCGCAGCTCACGGAGGCCAGCGGCATCTTCACGGAACGCATCATACGCATTGTCTGGTTCATTGGTGCTGCGCTGGGCGCATTGGGCGGCGTCATGCTGGGCCTGGTCTCGCAGATTCAATCCAATATGGGTTTCGATATCATGGTTGCTGTCTTTGCGGCGGCCATTGTGGGCGGCATCGGCAATGTCTACGGTGCCGTACTGGGCGCGTGCATAATAGCCTTTGCAGAGAATGTGGGCCTGATCATCAACTGGGCGCCTCTGGCCCATTTGTTGCACGTCAGTTCCGCAAATGCCCTCTACATTCCCGTCGGGTACAAGACAGGCATTTCATTTGTCATCCTGATCCTGATTCTGCTGATCCGTCCACGAGGGCTATTGGGGAGGCGCACCTGATGATCAATTTCCTTGTCTATCTGTTGACCATTGTCGGAATCTACGGCCTCCTCAGCTTGAGTTTGAGTTTTCAGTATGGCCAGACAGGCCTGGTCAACTTCGGCCAAGTCGCGTTTTTCATGATCGGCGCCTACCTGTCCAGCATTGCAACGGCGATTCTGGGCTGGCCGGTGTGGGTCGGCTTTATTCTGGCCATCCTCGGGGGCGGCGTACTCGGTGCCCTGATGGCCTTGCCCATCGGAGATTTGCGCCAGGATTACTGGGCTATCGCAACCTTGGCCGCAGCCGAACTCATTCGCATCATCTTCCTGAACACCAACCTGGGCAGCGACTATGTGGGTGCTTCCTATGGCATCACCAATATTCCGGCACCCTTTCGTAGCCACTTCACGACCACGCATTATGGGTATTTCTATCTGGCACTGGTGGCGGCGTGCGTTGTGGTGGCGTACCTGCTGATCACTTGGCTGGATCATTCACCCTTCGGGCGTGTGCTCAAAGGCATCCGGGAAAGTGATGATGTCGCACGCGCCCTGGGCAAGGACGTACGCAGCGCACGCATTTGGTCCCTGGTCATCGGCGGTGCGCTGGCCGGCGCGGGCGGCAGCCTGTACGCGCACTTCGTGGGATTCATTGATCCACGCTTTTTCATGCCACTGGAAACCTTCCTGGTATGGGCCATGGTGATCATGGGTGGTCCCGGGAACAACATCGGAGCGCTGGTCGGGACACTGGTCGTTGAACTGATCTACAACTCCACGCGCTTCATCCAGGTTCCAGTCGAGTATTCAGCCACTGTGGCGGCTCTGCGCATGGTGCTGATAGGCGTATTGATCATCGTGGTCATCCTGTATTTGCCTCGTGGTCTGGTGCCGGAGCGCAAACGCCGCTACCGCAGCCCCGACGGTCTACCGGACAGGCGCCATTCCGGAGGACGTCATGTTGCTTAAAGTCGACGGGGTCTCACGCCACTTCGGGGGCCTGATCGCGCTGGATGACGTCTCGCTCACCGCCGAAGAAGGGAAAATCACCGGCCTGATCGGCCCCAATGGGTCCGGCAAGACCACCCTGGCCCACATCATTTCCGGTTTCCTCAAGCCTTCCTCGGGACGCGTCTGGTTTGACGGCTCGGCTGTCGAAGGGCTGGACCCTTATAAAATCGCGCGCCGCGGCCTGTGCCGCACGTTCCAGATCACGCTCAATCCCCAGCGCATGACCGTCATGGAAAACATGCTGTTGGGTGCGCGTCAGCAGTTGGGCGAGCGGGTGCTCATGGCCGCATTGCACCCGAAAGCGGTTCGCAGTGAAGAACAACGCAACATGGAACGGGCCTGGCATCTGCTGGAAATGGTCAAGCTGCATGACCACGCCAATGAATTGGCGGGCGGGTTATCGGGCGGCCAGAAAAAGCTGCTTGCGCTCGTGCAAGTGCTCATGGCTCACCCCAAGCTCATCTTGCTTGATGAACCCGTGGCCGGGGTCAACCCGAGGCTGATCGACGATATTGTCGATGTCATAAAGAAGCTGCGGACAGACGGCGAAACCTTCCTCATCATCGAACACAACATGAGTGTGATTCGCGAGCTGTGCGATACCGTCTGCGTTCTTGACATGGGACACGTGCTGGCCGAAGGCTCGGTGGAAACAGTCCTGGCGCGCGAAGATGTATTGCGCGCCTACATCGCGACAGGTGGTCAGCTTGACGACGCTGTTCAAGCGTCGACGCCGGCGGCGGTGTCGGCACCACAAGGGCGGGCGTGAACATGGGCATACTGCAAGTTGAAGACCTGACGGCGGGTTACGGCGATACAGAGATCCTGCATGGGATCCACCTGGATGTCATGGAAGGAAAAATCTCCACCATCATTGGCCCCAATGGCGCGGGCAAGTCGACGCTTCTCAAGGCCCTTATGGGCTACCTGATGCCTCGCGCCGGCCGGGTACGCTTTGATGGCGACGATGTCACGAACATGCCTGCCCACATCCGGGTCTCCATGGGAATCGCCTTTGTGCCACAACTGGATAACGTGTTTCCGTCTCTTTCCGTCGAGGAAAATCTCAAGGTAGGCGGGTATACGCTGGCGCGCGAGGTGCTGGCGACGCGTATGGCTGCGCAGTACGATCGCTTCCCGCGGCTGGCGCAGCGCCGCCGTCAACGCGTGAGCACCATGAGCGGCGGCGAGCGGCAAATGCTGGCTTTGGCCCGGGCACTGATGACAGATCCACGCCTGCTGTTGCTGGACGAACCCACGGCAGCACTGTCGCCGCGCATCGCCGCCGAAGTGTTCGAGAAAATCCAGGAAATCAATCGTCAGGGGCACACAGTACTGATTGTCGAGCAGAACGCTGAACTCTCCTTGCGAGCCTCTGCCTTCGGCATCGTCATGGCCGATGGGCGCAACGCCTTCGAAGGTCCCGCCAGCAAGATTTTGACGGATGAAAAAATTCGTGAGGCCTATCTTGGCGTCGCCAAGAGCTAGGGTCATGAACACCAGCCACCGGCAGGCATGAAAGCGGTTGATACGCCACGCAGGCGGTTGCTTGATAACCAAGAACCAGTATGGAGGTAACACCATGAAAAAGCATCTCACCCACTTGGCTGCCAGTGCGGCAACAGCGCTGTTTCTGGCCGGTCTGACCAGCCCCGCCTTGGCTGCGGACATCAAGATCGGTGTCCTCGTGCCCTTGACGGGAACCAGTGCAATACAAGGCAAGGACATTTCGCGCGGCATACAGCTTGCCGTCGAGCGCATCAACAAAGGCTATGCAATCCCCCTGAAGAACGGCAGCACCGTCAAGGTTGGCCCCAAGGAACTGGGCGGCAACATCAAGCTCATCATCGAGGACACCGAGTCGCGGCCCGCATCTGCACTGGACGCCATGCGCAAACTGGTCGACGTTGACAAGGTTCCCGTGGTGCTGGGCATTTTATCCAGCGGTGTTTGCGTGCCTACCGGCCAGTTCGCTCAACAATCGAAGGTCGTCGAAATTTGTTCTTCGTCCACCTCGCCCGAACTGCGCAAGATTGGATCCTACCTGTTCAGCACCATGGGCCTGGACGACCTGATGGGCAAGGCCATCGCCGATTTCGCGCGTGAAGACTCGGGTGCCAAGACGTACGCCAGCCTGGCCACCAACAATCCATTCGGCGTGGGTATGGAGATCCAGTCCTGCAACCAACTGCAGGGTAAAGAAGGAGGCGGATGCGTGACCAAAGTCCGCTACGATGAAGGCAAGTCGGACTACAACGCAGACCTGCGCCGCACCGTATCCCAGCACCCCGGTGCCGTGCTCTTTACCGCCTACGGCGCGGATGCCCGCCTGATGATGCAGGAAGCCTACCAACAAGGGATACAGGTATCCAATTGGTACGCCGACTACCCGTCACTTTGGATCACCGACATCGAAAAAACTCCCCAGATAGGGGAGGGTATCAAGGGGCTCGAACCTGGTTCAGCGGGCCCCTCCTACGATGCCTACTCGGCGGCATACCGCAAGGCTTTTGGTGAAGCCCCCACCAGTGTGTTTGGCAGTTACTCCTACGACTCCGCCATGCTGGTTGCTCTGGCTATCAAGAAGGCGGGCGCTTTCACGTCCGAAGCTGTGCGCAACGCCTTGATTCCGGTATCACAAACCTATGCAGGCGTTACGGGCGGCAAGGCATTCGACAAGGACGGCATGCAAAAGACCGAGTCTTACCGTCGTGTCATTGTGAAAGATGGCAAGCTGGTGCCCTATCAGAAGAAGTGACGATCAGCCGCGGGCAGTCGGCCGCGCTCCCATGATGCCTAGCGCCACCATTGCGTGGCGCTAGGGCATTTTTGCTCAAACGGTATACAGCACGGAATTTTTGGTATTTGGTGGGACGGTTGGGTATTTGGCTGGATGTTTGGGTCTCTGAAGGCGCCGTCTATGGGGGCGGGGCCGGGCCGGCACGGCGTGCTTGATCCGGACCTGCCTCGTCCAGGCGGGCGTCGGGCCAAACTCGCTACGCCGCTGGCGCGGCTACGCTCAAACAAGGCCCGACGACACCCCCCGCCTTCCCTTCGTCAGCATCCGGAGCACGCCTTACGC
>SCRC01000121.1 GCA_004297945.1 Candidimonas sp.
ACGTTCAGACAGCGCCCGACGACACCCCCCGCCTTCCCTTCGTCAGCACCCGGCGCTGGCCGAACGCCCGGACCGGTACCCACCCCTCGCCCTGCGGCTACGATGATGACGTGCATCGGGGGATGTGGAGGGCGGCGGATGTTTGGTCGATGGGGGTGTCGGCGCCGGTCTAATATTGACTCCCACCCTGCCGATCCAATATTGCCTCAGGGCAGGCTGCAGGCAAGTGAGCGAACCCCAGGCATCCCGTGGCGCGAGCCGTCTATGGGGGCGGGGCCGGGCCGGCGTAAGGCGTGCTCCGGATGCTGACGAAGGGAAGGCGGGGGGTGTCGTCGGGCCTTGTTTGAGCGCAGCCGCGCCAGCGGCGTAGCGAGTTTGGCCCGACGCCCGCCTGGACGAGGCAGATCCGGATCAAGCACGCCGTGCCGGCCCGGCCCCGCCCCCATAGACGGCGTCTTCAGAGACCAGCACCTCCCGTGCTGAATACCGTTTGATCAAAAATGCTCCTAGCAGTACACATCCATCGTCGGCGGGACAGATCGACTCTCGGCGGTACACATCCGCCGCGATATTAACGTTTTACGGATTTGCCCGTGGAGACCTGTTGCACCTTCTTGTCGGCAAACTGCGTTTGTGCAATATGAAGAAAGGCCAGGGCTGCCGTCGATAGCTTGAATTCCGCGTTTGAGGCAAAAACAATTTTTTGGGGAGGGAAGGCTCCCGACAAGGGTTTGCACACAATTCGTTTGCCGTCGTAACTATAATCTTTGGCCGGGCGGGTGGTCAGGATGGAAAGCCCATACCCGTTTGCGACCAGGGAACGGACCATTTCTATTGAGCCGGTTTCCATGGCGATTTGTGGCGTCACCCCGGCAAAGCTGAAAATCGATAGAAAATATTCCCGGCTATGTGGCAAATTAATCAGAATGAACGGGTCGCTGGACAGATCCCTGGCTGTCAAGGTATCGCGACGAACGAGCGGGTGCCCTGCGGGCAGCAAGATATAAGGCGCTTGTTCGCCCATGTAGTGCAGCCGCACGGCGCGCGCCAGGCCCATGTCGTAGATCAGAGCAAGATCCAGCGCGCCGCGTTCGATTCGGCTTAATAATTCTTCTGTGTTGCCCTCGTGCATGGTCAGTTGGACTTGTGGGTGGGCGCTGTGAAAGCGCCGCATGATGTCCGGAAAATACATAGGCCCCAATGTCGAGAAGCAACCAACGGACAATTCGCTGTTGATGTGGCCTGGCGTTCCTGCATCCAGATCCTGGGCTTCCTGCAACACGTTTTGAGCTTGCTTGTAGCGCTGTTTTCCGGCGGTGCTCAATTCCATGCCTTGAGCGTGAAACCGGTAAAACAGCTGTTCCTTCCACAGAGATTCCAGTTCGCCTATCGCATGGGAAATGGAGGGCTGCGACACGTTTAGCGCGTGCGCAGCCTTGACCGTGCTGCCATGGCGTGCAGCAGCGACGAAATATTCCAACTGACGGAGAGTGATCTTTATCAATTTTATTGATTCAATGAATAATAAAATAATATTTTTAATTATAGTGGAAGCCGCTTAAGCTGAAGACAGACGACCAACTATGGGTGTTGTGCCACTTATGTTTGCAGCACAGGCCTGAACAAGGAGAACGGTTTGCGCGAGAAACAAGACCTGCCTTTACGCGGTATCCGAGTGCTGGATTTCACGCGGGTTCTGGCCGGGCCGTTTTGCACCGCCTTGCTGGGCGACCTGGGGGCGGAAATTATCAAGGTAGAACCGCCTCATGGTGATGATTATCGCGAAGTAGGGCCCATGAAAAACGGCCAGAGCGCGATGTTCACGGTGATGAATCGCAATAAGAAAAGCGTCGTGCTCGACATGAAAAATCCCGAGGCTGGCGTTTTGGCTAAAGAGCTTGCCAAGCATGTTGATATGGTGGTGGAGAATTTTCGGCCCGGAGTCGCCGACAAACTTGGGATCGGCTACGCTGCTTTGAAGGCGCTGAACCCACGGCTTATTTATGTGAGTGTTTCGGGCTTTGGTCAAAGCGGTCCGGCGGCGCACCGTCCGGCCTATGACATTGTCATTCAAGCCATGAGCGGTTTGATGAGTGCGACCGGCTCGGCCGATGGCCCGCCTACTCTGGTCGGTGAAGCCGTGTCGGATGTGATCAGCGGTCTGTTCGCATCGTGGGGCGCTCTGGTCGCCTTGTATGCGCGGGAGCGTACGGGTCAGGGTACTCACGTGGATGTCTCCATGTTCGATACGATGCTGGCCTTTACCGCTACGTCTGTGTCGCGCTATCTGTTTACAGGTCAAGAGCCGACTCGGGTCGGCAATAGGCATCCGCTGTCTGCGCCTTTTGGCGTGTTCAGCGCAAAAGACGGCCATTATGTGCTGGCCATTCTGAATAATAAATTGTTCGGGCAGCTCGCGGCAGTGATCGGCTGTCCGTCGTTAGTGGAGGACGATCGCTTCGTCAGTGATCCGTTGCGCGCCGAGCATGAGCCCGAATTGCGTGCGTACATTGAAGCCTGGTCTGGCTTGCTCGATGTCGCCGAGGTTATCGAACGGCTGGAAGCGGCCGCCATTCCTGTGGCTCCGATCTGGACTGTCCGGCAGGCGCTAAGGTCTGAACAAAGTGTGTTTCGTGGCGCCTTGACCGATGCGGATGACGCCAGATTGCCCGGATTGCAGTTGCCTTCGCAACCAATCAAATTTTCGGCATTCGAAGATAACCGCGTGACTCGTGCGCCGTGTCTGGGTGAGCATACTGATCAAACCATAAGTGAATTGCTGGGTCTGGCCGACGCTCGGATATCGGAGCTGCGATCCCTTGGAGCCTTCGGCAAGCTCTCTGGCGTGGCGTCCCAGGCACAGGATTGATTTTCAGAAAGCACTGCATCAAACACCATATCGGAGACATTTGTGAAGACACGCCTGGGTATTACCTCAGAAGATCAAACCATTGCAGAGGCCGTCGGGCGCTATGCCGCCGCAGAGCTGGCGCCGCAAGCACAGTCCGTCGATCGCGATGAGATATCTGTAGCGCGCTATATACCCAAATTGGCCGGGCTGGGAATTATGGGCATGAATTTGCCCCAACAGTGGGGCGGCCCGGGCGTGTCGCCAACGGCCATGATTCTTTCTTTGGTAGAAATTGCCAAAGCCTGTGCGGCCACGGCATCCATGGTTGGTGCTCATTATCTTGCCACGGATTCGATTCTTATAGGCGGCGACGACGCGTTGCGGTCCCGTTATTTACCCGACGCTGCTGGTGGATTGACGCTGGGCGCATTTGCGTTAACCGAGCCCCGAGCCGGTTCGAACCCGGCCGACATGGCGACCCGTGCGCAACGAGAAGGCAGCCGATATCGTTTGTCGGGCGTTAAGCATTTTATTTCCAATGCAGGCGAAGCTGATTTTATTGTGGTGTATGCCAAGACTGATGCTGCGGCAGGTCATCGCGGAATTAGTGCATTTGTGGTGGACAAGGAGACGCCTGGCCTGTCGATTTCGGCCCCCGAAAGTCTCATGGGGATTCGGGGTGCGCACGCCTTTGAGGTGTCGCTCGATTGCGATATTCCTGCACAGAACAGGCTGGGTGATGAAGGTTCCGGCTTTCGCACAGCCATGAAGGTGCTGGACAATAGCCGGATCGACGTGGCGGCCAGTAGTATCGGCATCGCCGAGGCCGCCCTGGAGGCGTCGCTGTCTTGGGTCAAGCAGCGTCTGGTGGGTGGTGAACCTTTAGCCAACAAGCAGGGTATTCAGTGGATGCTGGCCGACATGAAGCTGAAACTGGAGGCAGCGTGGATGCTGACTTTGCAAGCCGTGTCGGCACGCCGTGCAGGCGAACGGTTTTCGCTGGAATCATCAATGGCCAAGTTAAGCGCATCGGAAGCCGCCGCCTTTATTACCGATGCGGCCTTGCAGATCCACGGCGGATACGGCTTTACTCGCGAAATGCCTCTGGAGCGCTATGTGCGCGATGCGCGCATCATGCGCATCTACGAGGGTTCATCGGAAATACAGCGCACCGTCATCGCCAAATCGATATTGAAATAAGCGGCAGAAGAATTGGCGTGAAATTAAATGGTGGCCGTCAGTCTAAATGTCATGCGGCACCCCTTGTGGGTGCCAGATTCTCTGCAATACACGAAGCCCGAGTACAGGTGCCGCCAGAGCAGCGGTATGGCCAGACGGAGCATCCAGTTCCGTGAGCGTCCAGTCTTGCGGCCTGCCGTACTGGGCGGGGAGCCCAAGTAGCCTGGCAGGCAGATCCCGCTCGAAACTGACCTCCAGCGTATTGAAGTCCATCAACAGGCCCAGCCCTATTGCCTTCGTGACCGCTTCTTTACGAGTCCAGAGCGCATAAAACGCAAGCGTGCGTGCCTCTTCGTAAAGCGCCTGCCAGCGTTCCTTTTCCGCCGGCGAAAGAATCATGTCCGCTAACGCCTGTCGTTCATCCAACGGTTGGCGGGCCTCGATGTCTACGCCGATCTCTATACCCCGCGCGATGGCAATGATTGCCTGGCCACCCGCATGTGCAACATTAAAGCGCAGATCAATCTTGGCTTCGGCCAGCGCGGGTTTGTTGGATTCGCTTAAAGAGAACCTGCAGCTTTCGGAGGCCATATCCAGATAGCAGCCTAGCAATTGGCGCAGCGCCCCTCGTACTAGTGTGAATTGCTGGCGTTGCCGCGCAAAGCGGTATCTTTTGGCACGACGTATTTCGTCTTCCGACAGGTTCTGCTGCAGCCGCGCCAGCACGTCGGATGGCTGCTCGAGCGACAGCGTCCATACATGACAATCGTTACAGGCAAGCTGGAAGCCAGGCGCGGGCATGGTCGGCAAGCGTCAATTTAGCGCGGCGTGTGCATCGGCGACGATCTGGTACGAACGTAACCGGGCCTGATGGTCAAATATTTGCGAGGTGATCATCAGTTCATCGGCGCCCGTGGTGGCGATGAACGCCTTTAATTCTTGCGCGACGGTTTCGGGCGAACCGATAGCCGAACACGACAGAATCTGTTCGAGCAGTTCGCGCCCCTGAGGGCCAATCCGGCTTGCGTAATCGGGCACGGGCGGTGGTAATTGCGATGGATGGCCGCTACGGGAATTGATGAACGATTGTTGCGCCGATGTGGCAAGCTGCTGGGCTAGTGCGTCGGTGTCGGCGGCAAAAGCGTTGAAACCCAGCATGACATAAGGTTTTTGCAAACGCTCGGATGGCTTGAAGTGGCTGCGATAAACTTCAATGGCCTGCATCATTTGCTGCGGCGCGAAATGCGAGGCAAAGGCGTAGGGCAAGCCCAGCGCGGCCGCCAGCTGTGCGCCAAACAGGCTGGAGCCCAGTATCCACACCGGCACGTTCAGCCCTGTGCCCGGAACGGCGCGAACGGCTTGTCGCGGCTCGGATGAAAAATAATCCATGAGCTCCAGCACATCTTGCGGGAATGCGTCCGAGTCGGACTCCAGTGTTCGGCGCAAGGCGTGTGACGTTGTTTGGTTAGAGCCCGGCGCGCGCCCAAGACCCAGGTCGATGCGCCCGGGGTGGAGCGATGCGAGCGTACCGAATTGCTCGGCGATGATCAGCGGTGCGTGATTGGGAAGCATGATGCCGCCTGCGCCCACGCGGATCGTTGATGTGCCAGCGGCAATATGGGCGATGATTACGGCCGTGGCTGCGCTGGCAATACCGGGCATGCCGTGGTGTTCGGCCAGCCAGTATCGATTAAAGCCCAGGCGTTCGCCCAGTTGCGCGAGATCGAGCGAGTTGCGAAACGATTGCGCGGCGTCGCTGCCCTCGGTAATGGGAGAGAGGTCCAGAATGGAAAAAGGAATCATCGGAGAATGGTAACCCATTCGGTGACGAAATTTGAACACGGTGTCAGGAGTTGCTGCGTTCGGCCGGGACGTCCGAATATATTCCGGCGCTTGAAGACTGATGGCGTTAAAGTGCACATAACCGGCCACAATACGGGCCCATTAGGAGTGATTCTTGTTATGGTAGATCCGGTGCAAGACATTAAGCAGATCACCGAAACCACCCTCGGCTACTACCAGCAGCGCGCCGAGAGCTTTCGCGAAGGTACGCGTGACCATGATGTAACGCAGAATATTGCCTCGCTGCTGCGGCATATTGCCGCCAAACCTCCCTGTCGCATTCTGGATTTTGGTTGCGGCCCCGGGCGCGACCTTAAAGCCTTTGTAAAGCTTGGACATATTCCCATTGGCCTGGACGGCACAGAATCGTTTGTGAACATGGCCCGCGCAGAATCGGGTTGCGAGGTCTGGCAGCAGGATTTTCTCAATCTCGATTTGCCGGAAGCGAGTTTCGATGGAGTGTTTGCCAATGCGTCGTTATTTCATGTGCCCACCGTGCAGTTGCCACGGGTGCTTGGACAATTGCATGCGTCCTTAAAGCCGGGCGGCGCCTTATTCAGTTCAAATCCTCGCGGACACAATGAAGAGGGCTGGAACGGTGGACGATATGGCGCGTATCACGACCTGGAGTCCTGGCGTTCGGTCATGGTCGCTGCCGGATTTTTAGAGATTGAGCATTATTACCGCCCGGCGGGCCAGCCGCGCGAGCAACAGCATTGGCTGGCCAGCGTGTGGCGAAGGTAATATGTCCATAGTTCAGTTGGTCTACGCCAAATGGCCTGGTTGATTTTCGCGCGATATGCTTAATTACCTGTTATTGCAGAACTATTTCCAGTAATCACAAAGTTTTCCCGCCGCTTATCCACAATTTGAGTGGATAAGTTAAGCAAGGTGAGGTTTGGACGACGGTGGTTCTGTTTGCCATCGTCGTTTCGACTTCTGATCTAGGGGTAAGCCCCCAGTTTCAGAAAAACATCGGGCCATCCAGCTGGTTTGGGCGTTTTTCATCCGCCCGCAATAATCGCTTGATCCATAAGCGGTTTTCCCAGTAGTACCCAGCTTATCCGTTAGGTTGTTCACAGTGAAAGTGGATAAGTGCTTGTGCGCTTGGCTAATGAGCATAAGAATACCGGTATTCAAACAATCCGCTGGAGACAAGATGATGGAGATGGGCGCTATGATGGATCAGCCTTTGCTGATTTCCTCGATTATTCGTTATGCGGCACGCCACGCCGCGACCCAGGAAGTTGTGTCGCATTTGGGGTCGGGGCATATGCACCGCTATACCTATGCTCAGTGCGAGCGGCGTGCCCGCATGCTGGCAAGCGCTCTTGAGCGTTCAGGCTTAGGCCCAGGCGAGCGCGTTGGCACTCTGGCGTGGAACTCGTACCGCCATCTCGAAATTTATTATGCAGCATCCGGAATGGGAGCGGTGTGCCACACGATCAATCCGCGTTTGCACATCGATCAGATTGCTTACATTATTAACGACGCCAATGACCGCCGGATTTTTTTTGACGCGACGTTCTTGCCTTTGGCGCAGGCTTTGGCCGAGCGCTGCACGGCGGTGCAGGAATGGATTTTGCTCGAAGACACGACGGCGGCGGCCGATGCCGCGCAATTCAAGGCGCGGGCTTACGAGGCGTTGGCGCAGGAAGGCGATGCGAATTACTCGTGGCCCGTGTTTGACGAAAATGCGGCAGCCGGCCTTTGCTACACCTCGGGCACAACGGGCAATCCCAAGGGCGTGCTGTACTCGCACAGGTCTACTGTCTTGCATGCGTATGCCGCGTCTTTGCCCAACGCCATGGCCATTTCGGTGCAGGAAGTCGTGGCTCCGCTGGTTCCCATGTTCCACGTCAACGCCTGGGGCTTGCCCTATACGGCACCCATGAACGGGGCCAAGCTGGTCCTGCCGGGGGCGCAACTGGATGGAGAGGCTATATACAAGCTGTTCGAGGCCGAGGGCGTGACCTTTTCTGCGGGTGTGCCCTCGGTCTGGCAGGGCTTGTTGGCGCACGTTCACAAGATCGGCGGGCACTTCTCTTCATTCAGACGTGTGGTCATCGGCGGCTCGGCGTGCTCGACGTCCATGATTGCCGATTTCGAAACCTTTGGTGTGACTGTGCGCCATGCGTGGGGGATGACCGAGGTATCGCCGCTTGGAACGGTTTGCATGCCTATGCCCAAGCACCGGGCGCTACCGCAAGCGCTACAGGTGGCCGTCGCGGCCAGACAGGGCCGGGCCTTGTTCGGGATTGACATGCGGATTGCCGACGATCAGGGCAAGGAACTGCCCTGGGACGGCAAGACCTTCGGTAATCTGGAAGTGCGTGGCAACTGGGTTCTGGATTCGTATTTTGGCAGTGACAAGTCGGCGTTGAATCACGGGTGGTTTGGAACTGGCGACGTTGCCACAATTGACGCCGACGGCTATTTGCTGATTACTGATCGCAGCAAGGATGTCATCAAGTCAGGTGGCGAGTGGATTTCGTCGATCGAGATTGAAAACATTGCCATGGCGCATCCGTCTGTATTCCTGGCCGCTTGCGTGGCGACCGCTCATCCCAAGTGGGACGAGCGGCCGATTCTCGTCGTTGTTAAAAAAACTGGCGAACAGATTGACGCCGCCGAGCTCTTGCAATTTTTTCAAGGCAAGGTTGCCAAATGGTGGCTGCCCGATGCCGTCGTGTTTATTGATGAAATGCCGCTGACTGCGACAGGCAAGATGCAAAAGCGCGTGTTGCGGGAACGCTATCGCAACTACCTACAAAGTGGGGCCGCGCCAGACGTGCATGCTAAATAGGAAGCGGCATGTTGGATCGGTGACAGGCACAAGGCCTGTCGCTAGTGGATCGGTGACGGGCACACGGCCTGTCGCTACAGGTCTATCGCTACGGGTATCGGTATCATGTACGATTGGACATTTTTATGATGGATGGATATTGTGAGCCGCATGCATGAATTTATGTCCTGGGTAGCCAGTTCGGGCACAATGGGTTTGAACCTTGTCATTGCACTGGCCATGCTGGTGGTAGGCTGGATGGTTTCGAATATTTTGGGCGCGGGGGTGCGCAAGGCGGCCGCTCGGTCCTCAAAAATCGATCCGACCATTGTGCCTGTCGTACGTTCGGTCGTGGTGTGGACAATACGCGGCTTTACCCTGATTGCGGTTCTTGCGCGGTTCGGTGTGCAAACCGCTAGCATTATTGCCGTTCTGGGTGCCGCAGGCTTGGCCATTGGCCTGGCTTTGCAAGGGACTTTACAGAATATTGCGGCGGGCATCATGTTGCTGGCCTTGCGCCCCTTGCGGGCTGGCGAGTATGTCTCGGTCGTGGGCAAGGCCGAGGGGACTGTTGAAGAGGTGGGGCTTTTTCTGACCCAGTTCCGGCAGTTCGATGGTATTCAAATCACCCTGCCCAACAGCCTGGTTTGGGGCAACCCTATCGTTAATTACAGCCGCAACGCCACGAGGCGTTTGGATATCCAGGTGGGGGTCCGTTATGGCGACGATCTGGAGCTGGCCCTGGAAACGCTGCGCAAGTTGGTCGTGCAACATAAGCTGGCATTGCCCGAGCCCAAACCACAGGTCATGGTCAACGAATATCGCGATAGCACGGTAATGATCAATATCCGTGTCTGGGCCAATGGTGGCGATTACTGGGACCTGAATTTTGATTTATATCGGTTGGCGCGCCAGGTACTTGAAAAGGCGGGCTTGCATTTGCCCATACCGGTTCACGAGCTGCGGACGCCGACGCCAGGTAGCCAGGCTTCCTGAGTGGGTGCGCTAAGCAATATAGAATGTCGGTTGTTTGTCGGGCTCTATTTAAATTAAATCGGTTTTTGCGGCCCGCAACTGTTGAATTAAAAAAGTATCCCGTGGGGGGGTACCGAAATCAGGAGGGGAATATGGTCATAAGCAAGAAAATATCCAGCATTGCCAAGGCGCTGGCCGCGTTGGCTGTTATGTCAGGCGGGTTGGGATTGTCCACCGGCGCAATGGCCGCCTATCCCGATCATCCGATTCGGATGATTGTGGGTTTTTCCGCCGGAGGCACTACCGATGTGGTGGCGCGCATCGTGGCCAAGGAGATCAGCCAGGAGCTGGGCCAGTCTGTGGTGGTTGATAATCGCCCTGGCGCTGGCAGCAATATCGGGACGGAAATGGCGGCCCGCGCGCGGCCCGACGGCTATACCTTGTATATGGTGGCCGTGACCAGTGCAATCAATCAAACCTTGTACAAGAATATACGTTTCAACCTGGTCAAGGATTTTGCTCCGGTTGCCCTGGCGGCCAAGGTGCCCAATGTGCTGGTGGTCAATCCCCAGTTGCCGGTGCATAGCGTGAAGGAATTGGTCGCCTACGCCAAAGCCAATCCAGGCAAACTCAATTTCGCCTCTTCGGGCACGGGAACATCCATACATATGGCCGGCGAACTGTTCAAGCAATCGGCGGGCATTGATGTGCTGCATGTGCCTTACAAGGGCAGTGCGCCCGCCTTGACCGATCTGATGGGAGGTCAGGTCCAGTTCATGTTCGACAATATGCCTTCGGCGTGGCCTCACGTGAAGGCGGGCAAGTTGCGCGCCCTGGCGGTAACGACCAGTAATCGCTCCCAAACGGCGCCCGATCTGCCGACGATGCAGGAGTCCGGCTATCCTGGCTTTGACGTATCTTCGTGGTTTGGAGTGCTGGCACCCAAAGGCACGCCGGCCGATGTAGTGGACAAGCTGAATGCGGCGATCGAGAAGGGCTTGTACAAGAGCGACGTTCAGGCTCGTTTGAAGGGCCTGGGCGCCGTAACAGTCAAGACCACGCCGGCCGAGTTTGGCGAATTCATTCAATCCGAAGTCATCAACTGGGCCAAGGTAGTCAAGGCGTCCGGGGTTACCGTCGACTGATATTCCGCAGGGTGTGCACAGCATGATTTCGAAAGTATTCGGCGGCGTCCGGGAAGCCGTTGCCGACATGCCAGACGGAGCTACCGTGATGGTTGGCGGCTTTGGGTTGGCGGGTCAGCCGGTGGAGCTTATCGATGCACTGCTTGCGCAAGGGGCGCGGGATCTGGTCATTGTGAACAATAATGCAGGCAATGGCGATACAGGGTTGGCCGCCTTATTGGCAGCGGGCCGGGTGCGCAAGGTTATTTGTTCGTTTCCGCGCCAGGTTGACTCGCATGTGTTCGACCGTTTGTATCGTGCTGGCAAGCTGGAGCTCGAACTGGTTCCTCAAGGCACTCTGGCCGAACGCATACGTGCCGCCGGCGCGGGCATAGGCGGGTTTTACACGCCCACCGGTGTGGGGACGCTGATGGCCCAGGGCAAAGAACAGCGGCATATTAACGGGCGTGATTACTTGCTTGAATATCCGTTGCATGCCGATTACGCCCTGATCAAGGCTTTGCGCGCCGATCGATGGGGAAATCTGGTGTATCGCAAAACGGCACGCAATTTTGGACCCATTATGGCGACGGCGGCGCGCGTGGCTATTGCTCAGGTCAGCGAAATTGTCGAGCTCGGGGCGCTCGACCCGGAAAGCATTGTGACGCCAGGCCTGTTTGTACAGCGCGTGGTCGCCGTCGACGGGAGGCCGAAATGAATCGTCTGAATCGCGAGCAAATGGCCGCGCGCGTGGCCCAGGACATCGCCGAAGGCAGTGTTGTGAATCTCGGGATAGGCTTGCCCACCCGCGTGGCCAATTATTTACCGGCCGACCGCGAGATCATGTTGCACAGCGAGAACGGGGTCATAGGCATGGGGCCACCGCCGGCCCCTGGCCAGGAAGATCCCGATCTGACCAACGCGGGCAAGCAGCCGGTAACGTTGCTGGCAGGTGGGGCATTTTTTCATCACGCTGATTCGTTTGCGATGATGCGCGGGGGGCATCTGGATATCTGCGTGCTGGGCGCATTCCAGGTGTCGCGCAGCGGCGACCTGGCCAATTGGCACACGGGCGAGCCCGATGCAATTCCGGCCGTCGGTGGTGCCATGGATCTGGCGACAGGCGCCAAGTCGGTGTATGTGCTGATGGAATTGCTCACGCGTGGCGGGCAAAGCAAGCTGGTCGAACGCTGTACCTACCCGTTGACAGGCGTAGGCTGCGTATCGCGCGTTTACACCGATGTGGCGGTCTTCGAAATTAAGAACGGCCAGGTTATTTTGCTCGATGATCTGGCCGGCGCCGGGCTGGACGCCTATCGCAAGCTGACTGGCCTGGATATTGTTGCGTTGTGATGTAGGATTGTAGCGTGGTGTAGGATTGTAGCGTGACGTAGGATTGTAGCGTGACGTAGGATTGTAGCGGCAGCCCTTGTGGCTGCCATTGTCTTTAAAGCGAACCCCTTATTCGACCATGCGGTTGAGGCGCTCGGCGTCTAGCGGTGGCTGGCCGTTTTCGACCCGTTGCCCAAGTTCCTCCATGGCCTTGCAAAGCTTGCCGATACGTCGTTCCTGATTGGCGGCATGGTTAATCAGTTCGTGCAGCACCTTGGTCAGCGGATCGTCGTTGTTCTGATCAACCGCATACGGGGCAAACCCGTCGGCGGTCCGTCCGGTGCGCTCGTCGTGCTGGCTTTGCAGCAGATCTTGCAAAGGCTGGGCATTCCAGTCTGATTCGCACGGCGAGGGCGCGGAGCCATCGGCGAGAGCGCCTGGAGCGGGTGAATCGACCTTGTCCGTGCTTTGGCTGGATCCGGCTTGAGGCGCGTGGCTGGCGTTCTTGATGATGATGCGGGCCGGATTGCCCACGGCAGTAGCGCCGGCCGGAACAGGTTTGACTACGACGGCGTTGGACCCTATGTGGGCTTCTGCTCCCACGGTGAAGCCACCCAGGATTTGCGCACCGGCACCCACCACCACGCCGTGCTCCAGGGTAGGGTGGCGCTTTTCGCCCTTGTAGAGCCGGGTTCCACCGAGCGTTACTCCCTGGTAAATAGTGCAGTCGTCGCCGATGACTGCTGTTTCACCAATTACTACTCCAAATCCGTGATCGATAAATACCCGGCGACCAATCTGGGCTCCCGGGTGAATCTCGATACCCGTCAGCAGGCGTCCTATATGAGACGTAAAGCGCCCCAGCCATAGCCAGTGGCGGCGCCATAACGCGTGCGCCAGGCGGTGTATCAGGATGGCGTGCAGTCCCGGATAGCAGGTGAGTATCTCGACCCGGCTGCGGGCAGCCGGGTCGCGCTTGAGGATGCAGGAGATGTCTTCGCGAAGTTGATTGAGCATAATGGTGGAATTTTACCGTTTCCCGGCCGTCTTGATCATGGCCGTGCACAGGCCGCGCAACATATCGGCTTCATCATTGCTAAGCGCGTTGCGAGCCAGCATATGACGCATGCGCGGCATCAGCTTTTTGGGGTGCTGCGGATCCAGGAACTGCACGCTGATCAGTGCTTGTTCCCAGTGCTCCATCAGCGCGTGGATTTTTTCGCCCGACGCCGGTTCGTTGCCTGCTTGCGGGTGGCCGTGGGTGACCGGCAGCAAGGGCAATGCGGCGTCTAGCGCGAGTGCATAACGCAGCTCCCATGCCGCCAGTTGCAGGGCCTGGGCTACGTTCAGCGAGCTGTACTCCGGGTTGGCCGGAATGTGGCAAATGCGCTGGCACAGAGCGATGTCGTCGTTGGTGAGCCCGGAGCGTTCGGTCCCCAGTACAATGGCGACCTGCCCTTCGGGGTGGATGTTCAGGTGCTCGCAGCCCAGACCGGCGGCCTGGCGAATGTCGCAAGGCGGTGGCCCCAACATCCGCGCCCTGGCTGTCAGCGCAAACGCCAGGGTAATTGGTGCCAGCGCCTGGGCCAGGGTGGGGACAATGGTCACCGAGGCTAGTACGTCGCCTGCGCCGCTGGCCAGCGAATGGGCTTCAGGCAGGTCCAGCACATCGGCGTAGCGCGGCGCCACCAGGCACAAATCGTGAAACCCCATTGTTTTGATGGCGCGCGCCGCAGCGCCGACGTTGCCGGGGTGGCTGGGGTGAACCATAATGAAGCGAACGCGTGAAAATGCCTGAGTCATTTAAAATAGGTGTTTTAGCGGTGCAACCTGAGTTGTTCAGCTTGGTTTTGTAGCCAAATATGGCTAATTATGTACCTTCGATCTTTTTGATTAATACGGAATTTTATGCACCCGATGCTCAACACCGCCATTAAGGCGGCACGCCGTGCCGGCACGATTATCAACCGCGCCAGTCTCGATCTGGAGCGCCTGCAAGTAGCGCGCAAAGGGCCTAAAGATTATGTCACGGAAGTCGATCAAGCGGCGGAAGAGGCGATTATCGACATTTTACGCACGGCTTATCCGAGCCATGGCTTTTTGGGCGAAGAATCGGGCACGCATCTGGCACCGGGCCAGAACGCTGACGAGTCATGCGAATTCCAATGGATTATCGACCCACTGGACGGCACGACCAATTTTATTCATGGTTTTCCTGTCTATGCCACATCAATTGCCCTGTGCCATCGCGGCCAGGTGACCCAGGCCGTGATTTACGATCCGTCGCGCAACGAAATGTTCACCGCCAGCCGGGGCGGGGGCGCCTTTATGAATGATCGCCGTATTCGCGTGTCGGGCCAAACCCGCTATCACGATGCATTGCTTAGCGCCCATGTGCCAGGTTCGGCCGGCGGCAATACGGTATCGGCGCGTTTTACCGGCCTTCTGTCTGAAAGCGCCAGCGCGCGTCGCGTCGGATCGACGGTGCTGGACCTGGCCTATGTGGCCAGCGGACGTTTCGATGGGTTTTGCGGCGTTAATATAAAGCCTTGGGATATGGCTGCAGGCAGCTTGCTGGTGCTCGAGGCTGGCGGCCTGATCGCTGATTTCGATGGCGAACAAGGCTGGATGGAAAGCGGAAATGTACTGGCCGGCAGCCCAAAGATATTTACTCAGATGATGGCCCATATCCAGCCTTGAAACGGCACGCACTGCGTGACCGTCGTAGCGGGCGCCGCGCAGTGATAATCAATTTATTTGTCATGAATGGAGCACCCTGATGGAGTGGATGCTGGACCTGTCTTCATGGGTCGGCCTGTTAACCCTGGTTGTACTTGAAATTGTCCTGGGGATTGATAATTTAGTTTTTATTGCCATCCTGGTGGAAAAGCTGCCGCCAGTCTTGCGTGATCGCGCCCGGGTCATGGGTTTGTCGTTGGCACTGGTCATGCGCTTGCTGCTGCTGGCGCTCATGTCGTGGCTGAGCAAGCTGACCACGCCCCTCTTTTCGATTGGCAGCCTGGGTTTTTCGGGGCGCGATCTGATCTTGATCGCGGGTGGTTTCTTCCTGATTTTCAAAGGCACACTCGAATTGCACGAGCGCATCGACGGGCGTGCCGTGAATATGTCCGCCTCGCGCTTGCACGCGAGCTTCTGGGTGATCGTCACGCAAATCGTGATTCTCGATGCGGTGTTCTCGATCGATTCGGTAATTACTGCCGTAGGCATGGTTGATCATCTGGCCATCATGATGCTGGCCGTGACGATTGCCATGGGCATTATGCTCGTGGCTTCCAAGCCCTTGACGCACTTTGTCAATGCGCATCAGACGGTCGTCGTACTCTGCCTGGGGTTCTTGTTGATGATCGGCTTTTCGTTGCTGGCTGAAGGCTTCGACTTCCCGGTGCCCAAAGGTTATCTGTATGCGGCCATTGCGTTTTCGGTGGGTATCGAGTTTTTGAATCAGCTGGCGCGGCGTAACCTGCGCCGAGCCGATGCGCGTCGGCCCCTGCGCGAACGAACCGCCGAAGGCGTAATGCGTCTGCTGGGCAAGCGCCCGATGGAAGGGCCTCTACAGGAGGCGCCCGTCCTGGACGGGCCTGTGCAGGGATTTGGCGTCGAAGAACGCAATATGGTCAGCGGCGTGTTGACGCTGGCCGATCGCACCATTCATTCGATTATGACTCCGCGCTCGGACATTTCCTGGATAAACCTGGACGACGAGCCCACTGTCTTGCGCGAGCAGATATCCAAGGCACCGCACAGTTTTTTCCCGGTGTGCCGGGGTGAACTCGATGAGGTGATCGGAATAGGCCGCGACAAGGAAATGATTGCCGACCTGATTACGCACGGCAGCATTAAGCTGTCGCGCTTGCGCGATCCTCTTATTGTGCATGAGTCGATAGGCGTTCTGCGTTTAATGGAAACCTTGAAGCGCTCGCGCGGCCAGCTCGTGCTGGTAACCGATGAATTCGGTGAAATCGAAGGTGTCGTCACGCCTATCGATGTTTTCGAAACCATAGCCGGTGAATTTCCCGACGAAGACGAAACGCCCGACATTATTGCTGAAGGTGCGGATCGCTGGCGTGTCGATGGTGCGGCAGACCTGCATCATTTGGAACAGGTCCTCAATACCGAGGGATTGGTTGATGACGAAGAAGGCTATTCCACCCTGGCAGGCTATCTGCTGGAGCGTTTTGGGCATTTGCCCGCACCCGGAGACTACTGTGAGTTAAAGCAGTATTACGCCACGTTTGAGTTTAAAGTGCTGCGGCTGGACGGGCGCCGCATCGCCACGGTGCAGATTCGGCGATTGCCGACGACCGATGATGAGTCCGAAGCCGATTAACTCCCCGCTTGCGCACTACTAACGTTATTTAGAGCATTTTTGGTCAAACGGTATCCGACACGGGATGTTGGGGTATTTGGCTGGATGTTTTGGTATCTGAAGACGCCGTCTATGGGAGCTGGGCCGGGCCGGCACGGCGTGCCTGATCCGGATCTGCCTCGTCCAGGCGGGCGTCGGGCCAAACTCGCTACGCCGCTGGCGCGGCGTAGCTCAGACAAGGCCCGACGACAGCCCCCGCCTTCCCTTCGTCAGCATCCGGGGCACGCCTTACGCCGGCCCGGCCCAGCTCCCATAGACGGCTCGCGTTACGGGATGCCTAGAACTCACTGGCCTAGCCTGTCTCTATCGCGTGGCCCGTTGCCCATAGACCGCCGCCATCGACCCAATATCCGCCGCTCCCTCACATCTCCCGTTGCACGTCATCATCGCAGCCGCAGGGCGAGGGGTGGGTAGCGTCCGGTCATTCGGCCAGCGCCGGGTGCTGACGAAGGGAAGGCGGGGGGTGTCGTCGGGCGCTGTCTGAACGAAGCCTCGCGTGCGAGGCTTCGTGAGTTCGCCCGGCGCCCGCCTGGACGAGGCAGACCCGGGCAGTCGGGGCGCGACGCGCCACGACCGCTGGACGGACCGGACGCTACCCACCCCTCGCCCTGCGGCGTGTTAATAGAACAACCCCGCCCTAAACGATGACCCCACCCAATACGGCCCAAAAAAATAGCCACGCGAAACGCGTTCAGTTCCGTAAACACTTCAACCGAAAATGCCCTAGTGTGCCAGCGGGTAGCGAAATTGCGGGCCGTTCTGGTCAACGCATAGCCAGCCGCCGCGCGGCGGTTGTGCTTGATCGTAGTCCCAATCGGGCAACACGATCCGGCTGCAGGTTTGCGCGCCGATCTGAATCGAATGGAAGGCCGGGCGGTGCGTATGGCCGTGGACCATGGTGTGGATGCCTGTAGTGTTGAAAGCGCGGGCGATGGCGTCTGGCGCGACATCCATGATGTGGGTCGCCTTGCCCCGATTGGCAGCCATGCTGCGGTTTCGGGCCCATTGAGCAATCTTGCGCCGCACGTTCAAATTCAATGACAAAAACAGACTCTGTATTGTCCGATTGCGCACGATGCGTCGAAAACACTGGTAGGCATGGTCATCCGTGCAATATTCGTCACCGTGACTAAGCAGCATGTCGCCGTAATCGGTGTTCAGGCAGCAGGTGTCGGGCAGCAAATGGGCACCCAGATGTTTTGCCAGCTCGGCGCCCATCAGGAAATCACGATTTCCCCTGCCCAGCCATAGGGGTATGGTCGTGGCGACCTGGTTCAATTTTTGCAGGGTTTGCGCGAGCCACTCGGGTGGCGCTGCCAGCGCCAGATCGTCGCCGATCCAGGCATCGAAAATGTCGCCGCATAAAAGCAGGGAGTCGGCCTGCACGCAGGCCTGATCGAGAAAGGCGTGAAAGACGCGTTGCGTGGCAGGCGTTTGGGGACCCAGATGAATATCCGAGGCGAGCCAGATCGAACCCGCCAGCCGCAGCTTATTCAACGACGGTTGCTTTCTCGATAACCACGTCTTCAACAGGCACATCTTGATGGAAGCCCTTGTTGCCGGTTTTCACGGCCCTGATCTTGTCGACCACGTCGGTGCCTTCGACGACCTTGCCAAATACCGTGTAGCCCCAGCCGTTGGGCGTGGGCGCCGTGTAGTTCAGGAATTCGTTGTTGGCGACATTGATGAAAAACTGTGCCGTGGCCGAATGCGGGTCGCTGGTGCGTGCCATCGCTACCGTATACATGTCGTTTTTCAGGCCATTGTTGGCCTCGTTGTCGACCGGAGCGTTGGTTTGCTTCTGTTTCATGCCCGGCTCGAACCCGCCACCCTGAATCATGAAGTTGCTGATGACTCGATGGAAAATTGTGCCATCGTAAAAGCCTTCGTTGACGTAGCTCAGGAAATTAGCCACAGTTTTAGGGGCTTTTTCAGCTTCCAGGACGATAACGATATCGCCCATATTGGTGTGTAGTTTGACGCGAGGATTTGTGCTCATCAGAGGTTTACCTTGAGTTGGGATTGAAGACGCTGCCTGCACTGCGCCGCCCGATGCCAGGGCCAGCGACACTGCGCAGGCAAAACTGAAAGTGCGGGCTGAGCGGCTCAGGACGCGGGTCAAAATGGATAATATTTGCATTGAAGAGGCGTGGATGTTCATTTGCGATGATTAGGGCTGTTTTTGCAGTATGGCCTGGGTCTGTTCGGCCATGCCGTGGGCGCTTGACAGGCCCAGTTGGGCAGCGTTGTCAAACGATTGATGGGCGAGCATAAGCTGGACTTTCCCCATATTGGCCTGAGCCACCGGGTACTTTGGGTTGGCTGTCAATGCCATACGCAAGGCATCGCGGGCCATGTCCAGTTTGCCTTGCTTGATATACAAGGCCGCCAGGTTATTCCACGGCTCGGGCAGTTCAGGGTAGAGCGTGGTCATGTCGTTGTATATCTTGATGGCTTCGTTTGTACGCCCAAGAGCCGCCAGCGCCCGTGCATGCAAGAACATCAGTTGCACGTCGGTGCCTATCATATAGCCGGATTGCTCCTGGGCCTGACGCTTTTCGATAACGTTCAAAGCCGCCTGATTTTGCCCCTTATTGAGCATGGCACTGATGCGGTCCGTAATTTGCGATGCGGACAGCGGAATATCGGTGTCCACGCTGGGTGTCAGTACTTCGAGTACATTGGCCAGCGCCTGCCAGCCTTTGTCTTTGGCTGGGGCTGTTGGAAAGAGTTTGTCGCCGGGTGCGCTGCGGGCTCCCTTGTTCAGGCGCACCGAGAGCGGCAAGGATTGCGGTGCCACAGGTTGAGGACTGCCCATGCCCGACGCAGACATGGTCGCATCCAGATTGACATAAGGCTGTAGGCCGGCCACAGGCGTTTGGGCACCCGCGCTGGCGCCCGCCAGGCTGCAAGCCAGCAGGGCGAAGGTTGCGAAAACACTACCTTGGGTTTGAAACACAGGTCACGTACCTATATAAATAAAGGGCTTAGTTTAGCGGGATCACGTGATGATTTTTTGTGCTTGCTATACTTATCGACCGACATTTTAGCCCGGCCCGGCGCCCGATACGAGTTTTTGGCATTGAATATGGGGCGGCCAAGGCGTTAAATCAGAGTTTAGCCAGAGATCACGACCCGCACATGCTGCACATTTATAACACCCTTTCCCGCCTCAAGGAGCCTTTGAAGACCGTCGAGCCTGGCCGGGTTCGCATGTATGTTTGCGGAATGACGGTCTATGATTTCTGCCATTTGGGCCATGCGCGCATGCTGGTCAGTTTCGACGTGGCCCAGCGCTGGTTGCGCGCGAGCGGATATCAGGTTGATTATGTGCGCAATATCACCGACATTGACGACAAAATAATACGCAGGGCGGTTCAAACCCAGCGACGCTTGGGCGAGGTGACCGAGTTTTACATTCAGGCCATGCATGCCGATGAGCGGGCGCTGGGGGTGGAATCGCCCGATCACGAGCCACGGGCGACGCAGCATGTGGGTGGCATGATCGAGATCATCAAGCGACTGGAAGAAAAGGCTCTGGCCTATCAATCCGAAGATGGCGATGTCAACTACGCGGTGCGGGCGTTTGCCGGTTATGGCAAATTATCGGGGAAATCGCTCGACGATCTGCGGGCCGGTGAGCGGGTGGCGGTAGCTACGGCGAAGCGGGATCCGCTTGATTTCGTTCTGTGGAAATCGGCCAAGGCCGACGAACCCCCCGAATCCAAGTGGGAATCGCCCTACGGTTTGGGGCGTCCCGGCTGGCATATCGAATGCTCGGCAATGAGCCGGGAACTGCTCGGTCTGCCATTGGATATCCACGGTGGCGGCCCGGATCTTAAGTTTCCTCACCACGAAAACGAGATTGCGCAGTCGGAAGGGGCTTTCGGCGGCACGCTTGCGCGGGTCTGGATGCATTGCGGCCCATTGATGGTGGACGCCGACAAAATGTCGAAGTCGCTGGGCAACTTTCGCACCATCAGGGAAACAATTTCCGGCGGTGCCCAAATCCCCGACGACGCGGCGTCTTACTCGGTCAATTTGCGTGAGGCCGAGATGTTGCGCTTTTTTATTGTGCGCAACCATTATCGAAGCGTGCAAAATTACACGCCTGAAAATCTGTTCGATGCGCAAAACGCGCTCGATCGCCTGTATCAAACCTTGCAAAATGTGCCACCAACGAAGGTAGAGATTGATTGGGAGCAGCCCGCTGCTCATGCTTTTCGCGCCGCGATGGACGACGATTTCAACTCTTCGGGGGCGGTTGCAGTCTTGTTTGAGTTGGCTTCCGAGGCTAATAGAGCCGAATCCTCGCAGGCGTCTGGCTTGTTGTGTGCGCTAGGGAGTATTCTGGGGCTTCTACAGTCCGAACCGGTCGCCTATCTACAGACATCGAGCCGTTACCAGCGCGGAGGCAATGCCGCCGATGCGCTTTCTGGCGAATCGATTCAAGCGCTGATCGACGCGCGCGCGGCCGCCAAGAAAGAGCGCAACTTTGCTCGGGCCGATCAGTTGCGCGCCCAGTTGCGCGAGGCGGGCATCGAGCTCGAGGATAAACCTGGCGGCGTCACACAATGGCGTCGCGCCTAAGGGGAGGGAAATGACGATTCAATCCGTAACTATGGAGGCTGGCAAGCCGCATTTTTGGGATGAGGCTTCGGCGCATCTAATGAAGCGTGATCGCATATTAAGAAAAGTCATCCCCAAGCTCACGACCGAATGGCTGGCTCCCCGGGTCAGCCCGTTCGTTACGCTGGCCCGCGCCGTCATCGGTCAGCAAATCTCGGTTAAGGCGGCCGATTCGGTGTGGGGGCGATTTACAGCGCAGTGCGGCAGCCGGCCAACTCCCAATGCCGTCCTGGGGGTGGACGAAAGCGTTTTGCGTGAAGCGGGCTTGTCCAGACGCAAAGCGGAATATATCCATGATCTGGCGCGCCATTTTGCCGAAAAAAAGATTCGCCCGGCGGCGTGGGCCGCGATGGACGATGAAGCCGTTGTGGCTGAACTGTGCGCGATTCGCGGCGTAGGGCGCTGGACAGCGGAGATGTTTTTGATCTTTAATTTGCAGCGCCCCGATGTATTGCCGCTTGACGATGCCGGCTTGCTACGGGCGATTTCGCTACACTATTTCAGTGGCGAGCCCGTTTCGCGTTTTGAAGCCCGCGAGGTGGCCGCCGCCTGGGCTCCGTGGCGCAGCGTCGCGACCTGGTATCTGTGGCGCAGCCTTGATCCCGTTGCTGTGCAATACTAAACAGAGTTATTCAACTGACCGGAAACCTGCACTTATGCGTAATACCTACCTCGAATTTGAACAGCCCTTGGCCGAGCTTGAAAACAAGATCGAGCAACTGCGTTTTGTTCAGACCGATTCGGCGGTGGATATCTCCGAAGAGGTCGGGCGTTTGCAGCAAAAAAGCCAGACCTTGGCCAAGAGCATCTATTCCAAACTTACGCCCTGGCAGACTGCGCTGGTTGCGCGTCACCCCCAGAGGCCTTATACCTTTGACTATGTTCGGGAGATGTTTACCGATTTCCACGAATTGCATGGCGACCGCATGTATGCCGACGATTTGTCAATTGTCGGAGGGCCGGCGCGTTTCAATGGCACGCCCTGCATGGTGATTGGCCACCAGAAAGGGCGCGACACCAAAGAGCGCGCGATGCGCAACTTCGGAATGCCCCGCCCGGAAGGTTATCGCAAGGCCTTGCGTCTGATGCGTCTGGCTGAAAAATTCCAGCTGCCGGTCTTTACCTTTGTGGACACCCCGGGCGCTTATCCTGGCATAGGTGCCGAAGAGCGCGGTCAGTCCCAGGCCATTGGTCACAATCTCTACGCTATGGCGGAGCTTAAAGTTCCCATTATTTCCACGATTATCGGCGAGGGTGGCTCGGGCGGGGCGCTGGCGATTGCGGTGGGCGATGTGGTCATGATGCTGCAATATTCAACGTACGCCGTGATTTCACCCGAAGGCTGTGCCTCGATCCTATGGCGCAGCGCCGATAAGGCATCAGTCGCGGCCGATGCTTTGGCCATTACCGCGCCACGCCTCAAGGAATTGGGCTTGATTGACCGGATCGTCAATGAGCCCGTGGGCGGCGCCCATCGCGACCCCGTCATGATGGCGCGCCAGCTTGGCCGCGCTTTGGCCGATTCGCTGCGCCAGCTTTCGGGCATGTCGGCTGAGCAATTGGTCGATCATCGTGTGCAGCGCCTGATGGCTTATGGCCGCTTCCAGGAGACTCGTGCATAGCATTGATTTGGCCGGGTTCGGCTCGACCCCTTTGGTTGACGCTATTGCCCGGTCGATTGCCGGTTTGCCGGCAAAGCCCGGCGCGTTGGGCGTGGGGCTCAGTGGCGGCGCGGATTCGGCCATGCTGGCTGTGCATTGCACCTTGTTTGCCCGCGCACACGCCGTTACGCTGCATTTTTTTCATGTTCATCACGGGTTACAGCCCGCGGCCGACCAATGGCAGGCGCATGTGCATGATCTGGCCTGGCGGCTGGGCGTGCCCTGCCATAGCGTCGCAGTGCAAGTGGATATATTGCAAGGCGATGGCATGGAGTCCGCAGCGCGCGATGCGCGTTATGGCGCCTTTGCCGAACTTGCGCAGCAAACGGGTGTAGGGCATATTTTGCTGGCTCATCATCGCAATGATCAAGCCGAAACGGTGCTCCTCAGGTTGCTGCGCGGCGCTGGGCCGGGGGGATTGGCCGCCATGGCTCCAGCCTCGGTTCGCGATGGCTTGGGATATTTGCGCCCCTGGCTGGACGTGGATCGTGCGAGCATTTTGAGGCAGGCCGAGCTTTTTTCCGAGCTTAGCGGCTGGCAGGCGGTGGCCGATCCGAGCAATGCCGATGACCGGTACACACGCGCGGCCTTGCGCGCGCGCCTGGTTCCCGAGCTGGATGCGCGCTGGCCGGGGTGGCAGGGCAATCTTGTGCGTCATGCCCGTTTAAGCGGTCAGGCGCAGCAGGTTCTTGATGAGGTGGCAGCCGCCGATTTTGCCCAGTTGGAGCCGGCGGCGGATCATCGCAGTTTTTCGCTGGCTGCCTGGCGCCGCCTGTCACCTCCACGTCAGGCGCTGGTGCTGCGTTATTGGCTGGCCTTGTGCGCGCAACGCATGCCGACCGACGCCCGTTTGCAGGATCTGATGCGTCAGATGCGTGGCCTGCATGCGCTGGGCCACGACAGGCAGATGCAGGTCCG
>SCRC01000122.1 GCA_004297945.1 Candidimonas sp.
AGTGAGTTCGCCCGGCGCCCGCCTGGACGAGGCAGACCCGGGCAGTCGGGGCGCGACGCGCCACGACCGCTGGACGGGCCGGACCGGTACCCACCCCTCGCCCTGCGGCGTGTTAATAGAATTACCCGACCCTAAACGATGACCCCACCCAAAACGACTCCAAAAAATAGCGACGCGAAACACGTCAACCGAAAATGCCCCAGCCTGAATCGATTTGGAAATAGAATGAAACCTATTTTCGACTGATCGGAATGCCTGAAGCCAGCGCGATGCGGCGCCGTTCAGCCAGCACCTTGGCGCCATAACCACCATCGCCCGAGCTGCCCGAACCCACATAACATGCCAGCCCCCCTTCCAGTGATCCACGCCGCTTGATGCAATCTTTCAATATCTGCGAGCCCACGCGTATATTGGCAATGGGATTCAAGGCCGCGACAGGCCCGCCGCCGAAACGCGCAAATTTGTCTTTATGGACACCGGTCATAACCTGCATCAGCCCCTGCGCTCCCACATGGCTCTCCGCAAAAGGGTTATAGCGCGATTCGATGGCGATCACGGCCAGCAGCAACTGCGGATCAAGATGCTGTTCCTTGCCAACCGTAAATGCGGCTTTGATCAGCGCGCCAGCCGCGTTATAGGCAATTTGATATTTGCGCGCGATATAACTGCGCAAAGCCTGGGACTGCGCCTTCGTTACGTTGGGAATCGACAGGTTGCGAGCCTCCGCGCCCATCGCATAAGAGAAAAACCCGACCGGAGCGTCCTCGGACTTGGGTACTGTTTTAGTGGCCGCGACGGACGCAGCCGGGACGGGAGAGGTCGTCACGCTGGACGCCTCGGGCGAGCCAACGGCCTGGTCATCCACCCCTCCCGGCGCCGTCGATTCGGACGGCATGGCCGCCGCCAGCATATTATCGTTGACCTGAGCAAACGAACTTGAACTCTGTATCGTGTCGGGACGCAAGCTGGCCAGCAAGGCGCTATGTATCTGCTGCGACTGCAGACGCAGAGACGGCACGGTCACGCTGAGCGCCAGCGTCACCAACACTGCAATGCCGAGATAGATCGCCGACACATGAACAAACTCGCCCACCTGGTTCATGAGTCCGCGAGCAGAACGGCTGAATAGATTTCCCGAACCTGAGTCGGTCATCCTGCGGCCACCGGATAAAATAAGCAAAGCCGATGTTAACCTTAGTCTAGCCGTTTAAATGTAACTAAATTACCAGGATTGCCGTGAAATATCGTGACCTCAGAGACTTTTTGGCGCAGCTTGAAAAAGTGGGCGAGCTCAAACGTGTTGCACATCCGGTATCGACCGACCTGGAAATGACTGAAATCAGCGACCGAGTGCTGCGCGCCGCCGGCCCGGCGCTGTTGTTTGAACGAGCTACGCACGGGTCCGGGCCGGCGGCCATGCCAGTGCTGACCAATTTATTCGGCACCCCCGAGCGAGTCGCCTGGGGCATGGGCGCGCAAGACGTCAGCGCCTTGCGCGAAACGGGCGAGCTGCTGGCGTCGCTGCGTGAACCCGAAGCACCCAGGGGCTTGCGCGATGCCTTGGCCAAAGTATCCATGCTCAAGGCCGCACTGTGGGACATGAGCCCCAAAACCGTCAAAAACCCGGCCTGCCAGGAAATCGTGCTCGAAGGTCAGGACGTGGACTTGAATCAAATTCCGCTGCAACGCTGCTGGCCCGGCGACATTGCTCCCTTGCTGACCTGGGGCCTGGTCGTTACGCGCGGCCCCAACGCACGCCGCCAGAATCTGGGCATCTACCGGCAGCAACTTCTGGGTCGCAACAAGCTCATCATGCGCTGGCTATCACACCGCGGCGGCGCACTCGATTTCAGGGATCACGCGCTCGCCCACCCGGGCACCCCCTTCCCCGTTGCCGTGGCGCTTGGCGCCGATCCAGCCACGATCCTGGGCGCCGTCACTCCGGTACCCGATAGCCTGTCCGAATACCAGTTTGCCGGCTTGCTGCGAGGCTCGCGCAGTGAAGTGGCCAAAGCCCTGGGCAGCGATCTTTCGGTGCCCGCCTACGCCGAAATCGTGCTCGAAGGGCATTTGCTGCCATCGAGCGACCCACGCAGCATTGAGCCCGCCGTGCCTGACGGCGTGGCCGGCCCGGCCAACTCCGGTTACGAAATGGCGCTGGAAGGCCCCTACGGCGACCATACCGGCTACTACAACGAAAAAGACTGGTTCCCGGTCTTCACAGTCGACCGCATCACCATGCGCCGCCACCCCATCTACCACAGCACGTACACCGGAAAACCTCCAGATGAGCCCGCCATACTGGGTGTGGCGCTCAACGAAGTGTTCGTGCCGCTGCTCAAGCGCCAGTTGCCGGAGATTGTGGATTTTTATCTGCCTCCCGAGGGTTGCAGCTACCGGCTGGCAGTCGTCTCGATCCGCAAGCAATACCCGGGCCACGCCAAACGCGTCATGTTTGGCCTGTGGAGCGTGCTGCGCCAATTCATGTACACCAAATTCATTGTTGTCGTGGACCAGGACATTGACCCGCGCAACTGGCAAGAAGTGATATGGGCCATGACTACGCGCATGGATCCGGTGCGCGATGCCGTTCTGGTTGAAAATACGCCCATTGATTACCTGGACTTCGCCTCGCCCGTATCGGGCCTGGGAGGCAAGATGGGTCTGGACGCCACCAATAAATGGCCCGGCGAAACCCAGCGGCAATGGGGCTCACCGATCCAGATGGACGCCGCCGTAAAAGCCAGGGTAGACGAAATGTGGCAAAAATTAGGGCTGTAGGGCAGCCGTCGTTTTGATTTGCGGGAGGGGTGTTTTGATTTGCTGCATGCCACCCACAAGGGGTGGCGCTACATGGGTGGCGCTACATGGGTGGCGCTACATTATTCACCGGTACGTCTATCACGCGGCGCTTTCATCGTGCGCAGCGCCTGCCAACTGAACCAGACGACGGCGCCGATACGCAGCCAGTTGCGGCGCTTGCGGCCGATCAACATGGTGGAGGCCGCAGATATCAACAAGGGGTAGCGCCGCGCCAGGTTTAACCCCTTTAGCAAGCGCCACGTGCCCTTGCCCGATAAGGCCGGGAGGGCCTCATGCAGCAATGCCGCCGGCTTTAAGGCTTCGCCCAGCTGTCTGATCTGGCGGCGCAGCGCCTGGCGCTCCAGCGCGGCATGCACCCGCAGCAACTCGATTTGCAACGCGTTATCAACAGACGTGGCTTTCATGATGCGCCCCCGGCACCGAATTGCCGGCTAAGAGAAGGCATTGATTTCATGACGTATCCTTGGCGTCGGAATGCTCGCTTCCCGATGGTTCACACAATCGCTGCACGGCCACGAAATCGCGCCGCAATTCGTCGAGCGTTGCGTTAAATGGCGTCGGGTCGCCCAACAAAGCACGCCGTACCGCCCAGAAAAAACCGAAACCCAGTGCGCCATACACCACAACCAGCACGCCAAGCGCCCAGTAGCGATAATCGGTCGGCCAGAAATACAAGGCCAGCGTCAGTGAAAACACCAATAAGGCCAGCGTCGAAAACAACAGCGCGGCAAACGCCAGGCCCAGCAATTTGAACAGGCGCGTCTTCTGGCCCGCCGCCTCGAACGCAAAAAGCTCCACGCGCGTGCTCACGATAGACAGCAAGGTGCTGGTCAATTCGCCTACGGATTGTCTGATCGCCATATCTGCTTTTTAAAAACGGCACGCTCGCCGGCGCGCACCGACGAGTTCGCGGCGCATCTATCGGCGGCTAATGAGCATGCCGATCAGCAAGCCCGTCAGGCCGCCAATTCCTATGGCCTGCCATGGATTATCGCGCACATAATCATCGGTTGCGCGCGCAGCGCGACGTCCCTTGTCGACCAGCGCATCCTGGGTGTCGTAGAGCGCCTCGCGCGTGCGGCGCAACGAACGCATGGCACGCTCACGCAATTCGGCAGCCTTGTCGCCTGTGGCGTCGGCCGCTTCGAGCAGCAGCTTTTCCGCGTCGTCCAGGCTGTTTTTGACGGTTTCAATAAATTGATCTTCGACGGATTCCGTGTTTTTAGCCGTATTTTTTGCTGTCATTGCGAGCTCCTTGAGCCAATATTAACTGAACGTTTGCTTAAATCATACATGAAACGGATTACAGATCTTTCGGCATGAATACAGCCCGAAGCCGGCCCACGTTAGCGCAGACTGGATACCTCAAGCAGCGAGGACAAGCCCTGCTGCTGGCTCTCTTGTTTCATAACCATATTTACCTTGGGGCAGAACCAATCTGTCACCGACGAAGTCATGCCTGGAATTGGCATAACCAGCCCGTTAAACGAAGCCTGGGTCGGGTCGATAACACGCGTATAGCGTATCGGCCAGCACGACTCTACGCCAGCGGCGGTTTGTATCGATTGCCGCGAGCCCACCGTTTTTTCGCCGGTATGCACCACCAGGGGCTGGGTCTGAACGGCCTGTTTATCAATATTGATCTGAAATTTCAAGGCCGGAAAGGTTTGCCCGCTGCGAGTAATCGGCTGACCGTAGGCGAACAGGCCCAGCATGCGTAAATCGAACTTTCCATTGATCGGCACGCGCCGACCCGCAGCATCGTTGCGCTCGAAGCTGGCCTTGCCATTTTTCACCGACATCCAATAATCGATTTTGGACTTTCCCGCAGGCAGGCCCATCAGACCAAAGGTAGCGTTGCCCTGCACTCTGGCCTCGCAGGCATCGGCGGAAATCTTTTTAACATTCGAAAAACTCAGCTCGGCGCCCAACTGGATGCCGCCCGAACCGGTAAGCGTGACGGCACCGCCATCGTGCATGAAAGGCACTTCGCAAATGCCGGCCATCGCCGGCGCGATACCCAACCCCCAAGCCAACGTCGCTGCACCCGCTACGGCAATCAAACGCATAAATCCCATCCTTTGCAAAGAACCATGTTTCATACTACTCCGTCCGCCGTGCGTATCTTGGACAAAAAACAAGAAGACGTAAGTAAACATATTTATTCCATTTCTAAAACAATCGCAGGTTGATTGAGACGGCAGCCACAATTGAGATGGCAGCCACAAGGGCTGCCGCTACAGGCTGCCGCTACAAAAACGTACTGGCCTCATGTAGCGGCAGCCCTTGTGGCTGCCATCAATACAATTTAGAAACGAAATTACACGTCCTTCTGGCGTGTGCCGAAGATGCGATCGCCAGCATCGCCCAGGCCAGGAATGATATAACCGTTTTCATTCAAATGGCTGTCGATGGATGCCGTATAGATATGCACGTCTGGATGATGGGCGAGCACTGCCTCGATGCCTTGCGGCGCTGCAACCAGCACCAGCGCTCGCACATTGCGGCAGCCCGCCTTTTTAAGCATATCTATCGTGGCCAGCATCGACCCGCCAGTGGCCAGCATGGGGTCGATAATCAGGGCCAGGCGCTGATCGATCTGCCCAACCAGTTTCTCCAGATAAGGCTGCGCCTGCAAGGTCTTTTCGTTGCGCGCAATGCCGACCGCGCTGACCCGTGCCCCGGGGATCAGATTCAGTACGCCATCGAGCATGCCGATGCCGGCCCGCAGGATAGGCACGACCGTGATTTTCTTTCCGGCGATTTTTTCCACCGCCAATTCGCCGCACCAGCCTTGAATGGTGCATGGCTCCATGGGCAGGTCCTGCGTGGCTTCATACGTCAGTAACGTGGCCACTTCCTGCGCCATTGCACGAAAACTCTGGGTGCTAAGGTCGGCCCGGCGCATCAGGCCAAGTTTGTGCCGTATCAGGGGGTGACTAATTTCATGTACAGGCATCATGTTTTCCAAAATAATGGGGTTGCGCGAGACCGGTCAGCGGGCCGCCAGCCACTCTATCAGTGCATCGTCAAAGCTGCGCACCGAACCTGAATGTTCGTCGTTGAGCAGGCTGACCACAATATAGCGCTTGCCGCTGGCCCCCAGCACATAGCCAGCAAGTGCGCGAGAGTCGCGCAGAGTGCCGGTCTTCAGATGCGCCATGCCCTTGACCTCGCCATCGCGCAAGCGACGCTTGACGGTGCCGTCGGTGCCCGAAATAGCCAACGAGGATACAAACTCGGACATCAGGGGCGAGCGCCACGCCACGCCCAGCATTTGGGCCAGACCCGTTGCGGTCAGACGCGCGTCGCGCGCCAGACCCGCGCCATTATCAATATCCCAGCCATGGGTATCCACCTGCTGGCTATTGAGCAGCGCCAGCGCCGCGCGCCCGCCAGTCTCCATGGTCGCGCCAGGCCCGATTTTTTTGGCGCCCAGCGTCAACAACAGGGTTCTGGCCATGACATTGTTGCTGTGCTTGTTGATCGTGCGGATCACGTCGGCCAGGATAGGCGAATCGTGCCAGACTATGGGCGTGGCGCCAGCAGGCACGCGACCCGCGCGTATACCCTTGCCCAGCGTGCCTCCCAGTTCCTGCCAGAGCATCCGGAAAACGGCCGAGAAATAATCGGGCTGCGACATGACCAGACGATACACGCTGAACTCGCCGCAGGAACCCGCTGCCGTGCCGCTGACATGCACCACTACTTCTTTATTGGCCCGACTCACCTCGGTGGCAATGGAGGGAGAACCGGGGCATGCCGCCCCGCTCCATTTGATATCGCCGCTGATTCGCACCTCGGGCACTGGCGGGTCGACAATGGGAATCCACTTATGAACCCGCGCATCGGGCTGGAACACCAGGCGCACCGCTCCCAGACCCACCATCAGCGCGTCGGGGCTGGCGTTATAGGGCCGATCGGGCGCACCGTCGAACTCGCCCGGGTCGGTCGCCACCTGGCCGAAAATGGAACGATCAACGACGACCTCGGACAGATTCTTGATCCCGCGCAGGCGCAGGTCGCGCAGCATGACCCATAGATCTTCGATACGCAGCAAAGGGTCGCCGCCGGCCTTTACATACAAGGGGCCAACCAGCGTACCTTGAGCATCGGGATGACCGCTCGCCAGGAAGGTTGTGCGCCAGACGAAATCGGGGCCCAGACTCGCAAGGCTGCTCCAGGTGGTCACCATTTTCATGACCGAAGCAGGGTTGCGCGGCACGGCGCCATTGACCTCGATCAGACGCGGGCCATTGATCTCTTGCACCACCAGCGATAAAGAGCTTTGCGGCAAGTGAGTCGCTTGCCAGGCCCGGGCCAGGTCGGCCGGCAGCGACTGGGCGGCCACGGTCGCCGCAAAGCCAGTGGCCAGGCCACCAACCAAGCAGAGCAAGGCGCAACATCCTACGCGGCGCAGCCGCTTTTTCAATACATGTAACGCCATGATGACACCGAATTCCGCAGGCCAAAACCATGAGCATAACCAAAGTCACGGCTGAATTGGCCCGGGTCCAAGCAAAAATCTGCGCCCGCAGCTTAAAATGCCTATCCATTCATGTAGCGGCACCCCTTGTGGGTGCCCTGTTGGAAAGCAAAACGGCACCTACAAATTATTGGACGAATGGCAGCCACAAGGGCTGCCGCTACAACCGAATGAATCGCGACCATAAAGGCCGCCCCTGTAACCCAGGCACGCTCACCAGCGCGGGCCGCAACACCAAGATTTACGCGTGAATCACAAGCTTGTACTTTCCCAGTTCGACTACGAACTCCCCCCCGAACTTATCGCCCAGTCTCCGGCCGCAGAACGCACCGGCAGCCGCCTGCTGCATCTGGACGCAGCAGGCGCCTTGCACGACCGGCAATTCACGCAATTGCCCGAACTGCTCAAACCCAATGACCTGCTGGTCTTTAATGACACCCGTGTCATCAAGGCCCGGCTGCGCGGACACAAGGAAAGCGGCGGCAAAGTGGAAGTGCTGATCGAATCCATCACCGAGCCGCGCGTGGCGCTGGCGCATGTCAGGGCCAGCAAAACACCCAGGCCGGGCAGCGTTCTGACCATGGCCCAGGCCTTCAACATCAACGTGCTGGGCCGCCAGGGGGAGCTGTTCGAACTTGAATTTCCAGAACGGGTGCTCGATCTGCTCGATCGTTACGGCTCTACACCCCTGCCACCCTATATTACCCATGCCGCGCAGCAGCAGGACGAGGAACGCTACCAGACGGTATACGCCCGCGAGCCGGGCGCGGTCGCCGCACCCACGGCAGGGCTGCATTTTGACAATGCCATGCTGGCCCGCCTCGCTGCGCAGGGGATAGGCGAATCCTTTGTGACGCTGCATGTGGGCGCCGGGACGTTCCAGCCGGTGCGGGTGGAACACCTCGACGAGCACGTCATGCATTCCGAACATTATTCAGTCTCGGCCCAAACTTTGCAACAGATTCGCGCCACTCGCGCCGCCGGCGGCCGGATCATCGCCGTTGGCACGACCAGCGTGCGCGCGCTGGAATCGGTGGCGCAGCATTGCGGCCTGGAGGCTTCCATTGATGACCACCCCGTACAGGGAGATACGCGTCTGTTCATCACCCCGGGCTATCGTTTCCAGGTTATCGATGCGCTCATCACCAATTTCCATTTGCCGCAATCCACCCTGTTAATGCTTATTTCCGCGCTCGCCGGCATGGATCCCATCCGGCGCGCATACGCGCACGCCATTCAATCCCGATATCGTTTTTTCAGCTACGGCGATGCCATGTTCATAGAAACGCCCCAGCCATGACAGGTCTGCAATTCGAACTTCTCGCCACCGAGGGCGCGGCGCGACGCGGCCGCATCACGCTTAACCACGGCATCGTGGAAACTCCCATGTTCATGCCGGTGGGCACCTATGGCAGCGTCAAGGCCATGCTGCCGCACGAACTCACCGAGGTCGGCGCGCAGATCGTGCTGGGCAATACGTTTCACCTTTGGCTACGCCCCGGCGTCGAAGTCATCGACAAGCATCAGGGCCTGCACGGGTTCATGCAGTGGGACAAACCCGTACTGACCGACTCGGGCGGATTTCAGGTCTTCAGCCTGAAGGGCATGCGGAAAATCAGCGAAGACGGGGTCAAGTTCGCGTCGCCCATCGACGGTGCACGGCTGTTTCTGACTCCGGAAGAGTCCATGCGCATACAAACGGTGCTGAATTCGGACATTGCCATGGTGTTCGACGAATGCACGCCCTATATCATCGAAGGGCGGCCCGCCACGCACGACGAAGCGGCCCAATCCATGCGCATGTCGCTGCGCTGGGCCAGGCGCTCGCGCCTGGCCTTCGACCAACTGCAAAACCCCAACGCCTTGTTTGGCATCGTCCAGGGCGGCATGTTCGAAAACCTGCGCGACGAGTCGCTGGCCGGGCTGGTCGACACGGGCTTTCACGGCTATGCCATAGGCGGCCTGTCGGTGGGCGAACCCAAAGACGAAATGATGCGTGTGCTGGCACATATTGCGCCGCGCCTGCCCGCTGACGCGCCACGCTACCTGATGGGCGTAGGCACTCCCGAAGACCTGGTGGCAGGCGTCGCCCTGGGCGTTGACATGTTCGACTGCGTCATGCCCACGCGCAATGCGCGCAATGGCTGGCTATTCACCCGCTACGGCGACATCAAAATACGCAATGCGCGCTATCGCGACGACACCCGCCCGCTTGACTCGGGCTGCGCCTGCCACACCTGCCGCTTTTTTTCGCGCGCCTACCTGCATCACTTGCAACGTGCCAACGAAATTACCGGAGCGCGGCTAAATACCTTGCATAACCTGCACTTTTACCTGACCTTGATGCAGGAAATGCGCGAGGCCATCGCCGCTGGCACCTTCGAACCGTGGCAACGCGAATTCGCCCGAAATCGCGCCCACGGCATCGAATAAGCCAGATATCGCTACAATAGAGAGTTAACCCCAAACCTTCAGGAGTATTGAATGCTCGCAGTCGACACGCTCACACTTGTTACCGCCCAGGCCACAGGCAGCGCCGCGGGCGGGGAAAACGCCCTGCTGGGCATGCTGCCCATCATCTTGATGTTCGTCATTCTGTATTTTTTGATGATTCGTCCGCAGATGAAAAAACAAAAAGACCACCGCAACATGGTAGCGGCGCTGTCCAAAGGCGATGAAGTCATCACTTCGGGTGGGCTGCTGGGCAAAGTAACCAAAATGGGCGACAACTACATTACTGTCGACATCTCCACGGTTGCCGACAAGCCCATAGAAACGATTGTGCAAAGAGCAGCCGTCACCGCGGTTTTGCCCAAAGGCACCATCAAGGCGCTATAAGCGCGCTCTACGTACCCCGAACCTGAAAACGGCTCGGGGCTTGTTTTCGATGCCTTTAGTCTGTTGATCGACCATGAACCGCTACCCTCTCTGGAAGTACCTGACCGTCCTGGCTGCTTTGATCATCGGGCTGCTATACACCTTGCCCAATTTGTACGGCGAATCGCCAGCAGTGCAAATTGCCGGGGCCAAGGCAACGGTCAAGGTCGACAACAACGTCCTGCAAAAGGTCGAAGACATCCTCCACCGCGACCATATCGAGTACACCGGCGCCTACTTTCAGCAAAACGGCCCGAACGGCATGATCCGGCTTCGCTTCGCGAGCACCGACATCCAGCTCAAGGCCAAGGACACTCTCGAAAAAGCGCTCAATCCCGACCACTCCGACCCAGGCTTTACGGTGGCGCTGAATCTCGCATCGGCATCGCCCAACTGGCTCTCCGCGCTGGGCGCCCACCCCATGTACCTGGGCCTGGACTTGCGCGGCGGCGTGCACTTTTTATTGCAAGTTGATATGCACGGCGCCCTGACCGGACGCTACGACTCGCTGGCCAGCGACATACGCACCTCGCTGCGCGACAACAACATCAAGAACACGAGCGTCGACCGCTCCGATCTTTCCATCATCGCCACCTTCGACAGCGCCGACTCGCGCAGTGCAGCCGCTTCGGAACTGCGTCGGCGCATGCCCGACATGGTGTTCACCGACGACGCGATCAATGGCGGCAAGTTTCCGCTGACAGGCAAGCTCACCGACGCCGCCGTGGTCGAGGTCCAGTCCAACGCAATCAAACAGAACATTCTCACCCTGCACAACCGCATCAATGAGCTGGGCGTGGCCGAACCCGTTATCCAGCAGCAAGGCGCCGACCGCATCGTGGTGCAACTGCCCGGCGTGCAGGACATCGCCAAAGCCAAGGAAATTCTGGGCAAGACAGCCACTCTGCAAATTCGCATGGTAGATGACTCGCCGGCCGCCATGGCGGCGCTTGCCGCAGGCACCGTGCCCTTTGGGCTGGAACGCTACACCGACCGCGACAATCGCCCGATACTGTTGCGCCGCCAGGTGATCCTGACCGGTGAAAACCTGCAGAACGCTCAACCCGGGCGCGACCAGCAGACTCAGCAGCCATCGGTCAACCTGACGCTCGACGCAAAAGGCGCCCGCATCTTTCGCGACGTCACGCGCAACAATATCGGCAAGCGCATGGCTATTGTGCTGTTCGAAAACGGCAAGGGTCAGGTCGTGACGGCGCCGGTCATCCGCAGCGAAATCCCTGGCGGGCAAGTCCAGATCAGCGGCAGCATGACCGCTGCAGAAGCCACCGACACGGCGTTGCTGCTGCGCGCGGGCGCCCTGGCTGCACCCATGAACATCATCGAAGAACGCACCATCGGCCCCAGCCTGGGCGCCGATAATATCGCCAAGGGCTTTGACTCGACCCTGTATGGCTTTATTGGCATCGCCATATTCATCATCCTGTATTACCACCTGTTTGGCCTGTTCTCCACCCTGGGCCTATCCTTCAACCTGCTGCTGCTTCTGGCGGTGCTGTCCATGCTGCAGGCCACGTTGACATTGCCAGGCATCGCGGCCATCGCCCTGACTCTGGGTATGGCGATCGACTCGAACGTGCTGATCAACGAACGAATACGTGAAGAATTGCGCAACGGCGCCTCGCCGCAACAGGCCATACATCTGGGGTTCGAGCGTGCCTGGGACACCATTTTCGATTCGAACCTGACCACACTGATCGTCGGCCTGTCCTTGCTGGCGTTTGGCACTGGCCCAATACGCGGTTTTGCAGTGGTTCACTGCATCGGCATTCTGACCTCGATGTTCTCCTCGGTGGTGGGAGTACGCGCACTCGCCAACCTGTGCTATGGACGTCGGCGCAAGCTCAAAAGCGTGTCCATCGGCCAGATCTGGAAGCCAAAGAAAGACTAAGCCCTGTGGCGGCCCGCCGGGTCGCGCCGCCACGCTCACGAATTAGGCAAAACGAAACATGGAATTTTTCCGCATCCACCGCACCATACCATTCATGCGCCACGCATTGGTGCTGAACATTATCAGCCTGGTCACCTTCATTGCCGCCGTTTTCTTCATCGTCACCCGAGGCTTTCATCTGTCGATCGAGTTCACCGGCGGCACGGTCATGGAAGTCCATTACGCACAGACGGCTCAAATCGAAAAAATCCGCCACGCGGTCGACACGTTGGGCTACACCGACTTCCAGGTGCAGAACTTCGGCACTTCGCACGACATCATGATCCGCCTGCCCCTGCAGGCGGGGGAAAGCTCGAGCACCCAGAGCGAGGCTGTCTTGAAAACGCTGAAGGCCCAGCAACCCGACGTGGAGCTGCGGCGCGTTGAATTCGTTGGCCCTCAGGTCGGGCAGGAACTGGTGCATAACGGCCTGATGGCGCTGCTGTCGGTGGTGGTCGGCATCATGATCTACCTGGGCATTCGATTCGAATGGAAGTTCGCCGTTTCAGGGGTTCTCGCCAACTTGCACGATGTGGTGATCATCCTGGGATTCTTTGCATTTTTCCAATGGGAGTTTTCACTCGCGGTGCTGGCCGGTGTGCTGGCCGTGCTGGGTTATTCGGTGAACGAGTCGGTGATCATCATGGACCGGATCCGCGAGAATTTCCGCAAACAGCGCAAGACGTCGGTGCGTGAAACTATCAACAGCTCCATTACTCAGACCATTTCACGCACCGTCATCACCCACGGCTCAACGCAAATGATGGTCCTGTCGATGTTCTTCCTGGGCGGCCCTACCCTGCACTATTTTGCGCTGGCCCTCACCATTGGCATCTGGTTCGGCATTTATTCCTCCGTCTTCGTCGCGGCCGCGCTGGCGATGTGGATGGGTGTCAAACGCGAAGATCTGCTCAAAACCGTTAAAAAAGACGACCCCAGAGCCGAAATCAGCTAAAGTTTTTGGCGGCCTCATCAATCAAGGTTTTGGCAGCCACAAGGGCTGCCCGCTACACGTAAATATTCAGCCCTATTTAATGTTGCCCCCGGGATAAGACCCGTTACGGCCAGGATCATGCAAGAAACGACACTCAAACCCACCGGCGCGGCTGCGACCGGCACCCCACACAAACTGTTTATCCGCACCTTTGGCTGCCAGATGAACGAGTACGACTCGCAGAAAATGGCCGATGTGCTGCGCGAGAGCCAAGGCCTGGAACTGACCCAGAATCCGGAAGACGCCGACGTCATTCTTTTCAACACCTGTTCGGTGCGGGAAAAGGCGCAGGAAAAGGTGTTTTCCGATCTGGGGCGCGTTCAGCACCTCAAGCAAAACAAGCCGAATCTGATCATAGGCGTGGGCGGTTGCGTCGCCAGCCAGGAAGGCGCGGAAATCGTCAAGCGGGCACCCTATGTCGATGTGGTGTTCGGGCCGCAGACCCTGCATCGCCTGCCCGAGCTGATTTCACAGCGCCAGGCCTCGGGGCGCGCGCAAGTCGATATCAGCTTTCCTGAAATCGAAAAATTCGACGCACTGCCTCCGGCGCGGGTCGAGGGCCCCAGCGCCTTTGTCTCGATTATGGAAGGCTGCAGCAAATATTGCAGCTTCTGCGTGGTGCCTTACACCCGCGGCGCCGAAATCTCGCGCCCCTTTGACGATGTGCTGGTCGAAATCGCCGACCTGGCCGACCAGGGCGTCAAAGAAGTCACCTTGCTGGGCCAAAACGTCAACGCCTATCGTGGCCCCACAGGTGAGTCGGGCGAAATCGCCGATTTCGCCATGCTGCTCGATTACGTGCACGAGATTCCGGGCATCGAGCGCATCCGCTATACCACCTCGCATCCCAAAGAGATGACGACCCGCCTGATCGACGCGCATGGCCGGCTGTCCAAGCTTGTGCCCTTCCTGCACCTGCCGGTGCAAGCGGGCAGTGACCGCGTGCTCGCGGCCATGAAGCGCGGCTATACGTCGCTGGAATTCAAATCGATCGTGCGCCGTCTGCGAGCCGCGCGCCCGGGCCTTTCCCTGTCGTCGGATTTCATCATTGGCTTTCCCGGCGAAACCGAGAGCGATTTCGACCAGACCATGAAACTGATCGACGACGTGGGTTTCGACCAGTCATACTCCTTTGTTTATTCACGCCGTCCGGGCACTCCGGCCGCCGACCTGCACGACGACACCAGCAAAGAGCAAAAGCTGGCGCGCTTGCACCGTCTTCAAGCCCTGATCAACGAGCAGGCCAGCGTCATCAGCCTCGCCATGGTCGGCAGCACGCAGCGTGTTCTGGTCGAAGGCCCATCGCGGCGCGATCCGAACGAGCTGATGGGCCGCACGGAAAACAACCGCATCATCAATTTTGCCGGCGGGCCGCGCCTGATCGGCCACATGCTGGATGTACGCGTCGTGCAAGCTCTAACCAACACCTTGAAAGGCGCCATCGCAATCCGCGAGCCGCTTCAGGACGGCGCATGAGCCGCTCGCACCGCCACGCCATGCCCACCATCGTCATCCTCGAGGGCGACAATACGCACCTGGCCAATCTGTGCGGGCCGCTGGATGAAAACCTGCATCAGATTGCGGCAGGCTGGAATGTCAAACTGGCCAGACGCGGTAACCGGGTTTCACTCGAAGGCGAGCAGGCTCAGGCCGCAGGCCGGGCGCTCGAATGGTTTCACTACAGCGCCGTTCATCGGGCCCTTAGCATCGACGATATACAACTGGGCCTGGTCGAACTGGGCGCCGGGCTAACCACCTCCGCACCCACCCCGTCCCCCGCTCCAGGCCTCGGCCACAAGCCGATTCCGCCCGCACCCGAATCGCTCCCAGAACCCGACGAGCGCATTATCCTGCGCACGCGAAAAAGCGATTTACGTCCCCGCACACCACGCCAGCGCGATTACCTGAACCAGATTCTGCAACACGACATTACCTTTGGCCTGGGACCGGCGGGAACAGGAAAAACCTGGCTGGCGGTGGCCTGCGCCATCGACGCGCTGGAACGCGAAACCGTGCAGCGCCTGGTCCTGACTCGACCGGCCGTCGAGGCCGGAGAGCGCCTCGGTTTCCTGCCCGGCGATCTGGTGCAAAAGGTCGACCCTTACCTGCGCCCGCTTTACGACGCCCTTTACGACCTGATGGGAGTCGAACGCGTCAACCGGCTGTTCGAGAAGCAGGCCATTGAAATCGCGCCTCTGGCCTATATGCGCGGACGCACGCTTAATCATGCATTCGTGATTCTGGATGAAGCACAAAACACCACTCCTGAACAAATGAAGATGTTCCTCACGCGCATCGGATTTGGCAGCAAGGCAGTCATCAATGGCGACCCTTCGCAGGTTGACCTGCCCCGCGGTCAGGCAAGCGGCCTGACCCACGCCGTCGATGTCCTCAACACCGTACAGGGCATTGCCGTCACCCAGTTCACCAGCCGCGACGTAGTCCGCCACCCGCTGGTTGCGCGAATTGTCGAAGCCTACGAACAGGCGGGAGACCATGCCGCCTAAGCTGACCCTGGCCGTGCAATACGGCGCGCCTGCGGTGGAACTGCCGCGCTGGCGGCTGCGCCGCTGGGTGCAGCAGGCAGTCAATGGTGTAGCGCTGCAACTCGATCCGGCCATCCGTGTAATTGCCCTGACCCTGCGCCTGGTTGATGCGCGCGAGGGACGGCGGCTGAATCAGGCCTTTCGCCATCGCGACTACGCCACGAATGTGCTGACGTTCGAATACGGAACCGACCCCGAAGGCGTCGCCAGCGGCGATATTGTGCTGTGCCTTGCCGTACTCAGGCGCGAAGCGCGCGCCCAAAAAAAAACTCTGGCCCAACATGCGGCTCATTTAACGGTACACGGCGTACTGCATGCGCTGGGACACGACCATATCGACCCCTTGCAAGCACAGCAAATGGAATCGCTGGAAACCCGGATTCTCGCCCGCATGGGTCTGCCCGACCCCTATCTGTCACAAAGCTCATAAACGAAAACGCAATTTCGGTTATGCTGAAAGACCTCGTAACTCGTCCTGTGGACAATGCCAGACTCTCACCCCCCCGATGCCGAACCTCGACCGGCGAAAATTCCATCCAAATCACTATTGGCCAAGCTGGCCACGCTCATACGTCCTGAGCCTGAAGACCGGGAAGATATCAAAGCCGTCCTGGAAGCCGCTCATGACCGACACGTGCTCGACGGCGATTCGTATGCCATGATTTCAGGAGCGCTCGATGTTGCCACTCAGACCGTGGCCGACATTATGGTGCCGCGCTCAAAAATGGATATGCTCGACGTCAGCAAACCCTTGTCCGAACTTTTACCGGAAATTATCGACACGGGGCATTCGCGTTTCCCAATCTACGAGACCGAACGCGACAATATCGTGGGTATTCTGCTGGCCAAAGACCTGCTGCTTTCGATCACCAAACCGTCCATCGACGTACGGCCGCTGGTGCGCCCGGCCGTATTCATCCCTGAAACCAAACGGCTGAATGTGCTGCTGCACGACTTTCGCAGCAGCCGCAACCACCTGGCTATCGTGGTCGATGAGCACGGCGGCACATCGGGCCTGGTCACCATGGAAGACGTGCTCGAGCAGATCGTGGGCGAAATCGAAGACGAGTTCGATGAAGACGCCGAAAAAACCATTTTCCAGACAGGCACAAACAGCTGGCGCGTCATGGGCATTACCGAGGTCGACGCATTCAACCGCAGCTTCAACACTACGTTGCCGCACGACGATTACGATACGCTAGGGGGCTGGCTTGCCACCGAACTGGGGCGTATCCCCCGGCGTGGCGACAGCATGGCCTGTCAGGGCCTGAACATCACAGTCGTGGGCGCCGATGCCAAACGGGCCTTGTGGCTGCATGTCCAGCATGGCGCTGCCGAGATAACCTCCTCCGGCGAATAAGCGCTTGAAGCACACTCACTCTCTCTGGCGACACAGCGCGGGCCTGCTGGCTCTGGGCGCCATTCATGCACTGGCGTTCGCGCCGGGGCCTTTGCCTTCCTGGACGCTGCCGTTCGTCGATATTTTCACCCTGGCAATTCTTGCCCGGGCTGTTTTTCAAAGCCGAAGCGTCCTGCGGGCGGCGGGCGCCGGCCTGCTGTTCGGCGTGGCCAATTTTGCGGTAGGGATTTACTGGCTTTACATCAGCATGCACTCGTTTGGCGGGCTGGCGGCACCCCTGGCCGCCGGAGCCGTGCTTCTCCTGGCGTTTGTGCTGGCGCTGTTCATCGTGCTGGCCTGCGCCTTGTCGCGCTGGCTCTCGGCATGCCAGTTGGGCATGGCCTCAAACTACCGCTGGCATCTGCTCATGGCCGCCATCTGGGCCTCGAGCTGGACGGCGGCTGAATGGCTGCGCGGCACCCTGTTTACCGGTTTTCCCTGGATGAATATCGGTTACGCACACATCGACGGCGTGCTGGCGGGCTGGGCGCCAATTGTAGGCGTCTACGGGCTGGCATGGCTATCGGCCTTCGCTGCTGGCGCAATCGCCTTGCTGGCGGGAGCCAAAGACAATCAGAACGACGCGGCAGCGGCCGTTACAGTAGGCGCGGCGATTGTGACGGGTCTGGTCGGCATCCTGCTAGGCCATGTGAGCTGGTCCGAGCCTCACGGCCAGCCCTTGATCATACGCCTGGTGCAGGGCAACGTGTCACAGGCTGAAAAATTCGATCCGTCACGGATGCTCCAGGGCATTGAAAACTATATGCGCCTGGCTGCGTTGGCGCCCAAAGAACCCGATGGCGCTCCCAGCCTGATTGTGCTGCCCGAGACGATCATACCTGTGTTCCAGGACCGTATTGCTCCCCAAATCTGGGAGCAATGGCTGCATATCGCCAAAGAGCGCAATGCCACGATTCTGATGGGCATACCGTTGCATCGAACCGTGAAGGGCCAGGATCGATACACCAACAGCGCCATTGCTTTTGACGCCACCGCGTCGCTGTCTGAACTGGGCGCCGCCACGGTGCCCATGACTTACGACAAGCACCACCTGGTGCCTTTTGGCGAATTCATACCCTGGGGGTTTCGCTGGTTTGTGCGAGCCATGCAAATTCCACTGGGCGATTTCAACCGTGGTGCTCCGCGTCAGCGCCTGTTCCATATAAACGGCCAAGCTTTCAGCCCGGATATTTGCTACGAAGACGTGTTTGGCGAAGAAATTATTCAGTCGGTTCGGAATAGCCAAATTTACGGGCCTGGCGCCAACATCCTGGTCAATATCAGCAATCTGGCCTGGTTCGGCAATTCCTGGGCCTTGCGCCAGCACCTGCAGATTTCGCGCATGCGCGCGCTGGAAACGGCCCGTCCTATGATACGCGCGACCAACACTGGCATGACGGCGGCGATTGCCCCCGACGGCAAGGTGCGCGCCGCCCTGGATCCCATGCAGAAAGGCGTGCTTGACGTCGAGGTTCAGGGCACCATCGGCCTGACCCCCTATGTTCGCTGGAGCAACTGGCCCGTCCTTGTCTGGACCGGCCTGTTCCTCTTGTGGGGATGGGCCCTGCGCAAACGCGTCCCCGGCGAACCAATCCAGTAGCGGTACAGCGTATTGTAGCGGCAGCCCTTGTGGCTGCCACATACCCGCTAGAGCACTTTTGATTGAAGTGTTTACGGAATGAACGCGTTTCGCGTCGTTTTTTTAGCCGTTTGGGGTGGGGGCATCGTTTAGGGTTGGGTCATTCTGTCATTCTGTTAACACGCCACAGGGCGAGGGGTGGGTACCGGATGTATGAGGGCGGCGGATGCTTGGTCGATGGCGGTGTCGGCGCCGGTCTAATATCGACCTGACGATCCAATAGTGCCCCAGGGCGGGCTGCGGGCAAGTGAGCGATCCCCAGGCATGCCATGACGCGAGCCGTCTATGGGGGCGGGCAGGGTCGGCGTAAGGCGTGCTCCGGATGCTGACGAAGGGAAGGCGGGGGGTGTCGTCGGGCCTTGTTTGAGCGTAGCCGCGCCAGCGGCGTAGCGAGTTTGGCCCGACGCCCGCCTGGACGAGGC
>SCRC01000123.1 GCA_004297945.1 Candidimonas sp.
GCCCGGGGCCGGAATCGAACCGGCACGCCTTGCGGCGGGGGATTTTGAGTCCCCTGCGTCTACCAATTTCACCACCCGGGCCTGAGAGGAACGTCTATGCGCAGTCGCATAACGCCTGATAGAAGAGAACGCGATTATACGCAGCGTGGGCGGACTTTGCAAAATTGGGGTCTTTCCCAAATTGGGGTTTTTGGGATGGGTGAGGTGTTTTGAAGATGGCAGCCACAAGGGCTGCCGCTACGCCCGCCTGCGCAACGCCCCAATCAACCCCGCCCCGATGATAAGCGCCATGCCTACATAGCTGATGGCATCGGGCAGTTCGCCCCAGACTAGCCAGCCTAAGAAGGTGGCCCATAGCAGGCCGGTGTAGTCGAAGGGGGCGACGATGGCGGCGGGGGCGAAGCGGAAGGCCTGGGATATCAGGCTGATTCCTAAGCTGCTGAAGACGCCGATGGCGATCAGGATCAGCCAGTCGGCGCCGGCCACGGGCTGCCATATCCACGGCTGCGGAATAATGCTGAAGACCACTTGCGGCATGACGGCGTAGAACATCAGGTTGGGAAAGCTTTGCGTGGGGTCGATGCGCCGGGCGCTGACCATCATGGTGGCGTAGGTCATGGCGGTAATTAGCGGGTAAAAAGAGGCGGCCTGAAAGGCGCTGCCGCCTGGGCGCACGATGATCACGACGCCGGCAAAGCCTAGTGCGATGGCCATGCTGCGGTAGGCGTCCAGCTTTTCTTTCAGAATTATCCTGGAAAGCAGCACCACAAAAATGGGGGCGGCGTAGGCAATGGCGGTGGTTTCGGCCAGTTGCAAATGCACCAGTCCCAGGTAAAAGGCGGTGGCGCCTATTACATTTAGCAAGCCGCGCGCGGTATGCAGGCCCAGTTGGCGGGTGTATAGGGCACGGCGCCCTTCCAGGCTTAGGGCCAGGGCGGTGACAAGAGGCAGGGCAATGGCGGCGCGCAGGAACAGGACCTGCATGGCCGGGTAGCGGCCGTCTAGCGATTTAACGGCCGCATCGCTTAGGCTTAGGGCCAAAATGCCAAAAAGCATGCAGCAAATGCCCATATTCGCGTTTGTACCAACCCTTGAATTCCCGATTTTCGCCCTCATTTATTCCACTCTAGCCCAGACAGGGCCTATCTTCGTTAAATTATTAATTAATTAAAGTCATTATGAGCGAATCCGATACTTCTGTTCACGGCGCTGAAACACTGGGCTTTCAGGCCGAAGTTAAACAGTTGCTGCATTTGATGATCCATTCTTTGTACAGTAACAAAGAAATATTTTTACGCGAGCTGGTGTCCAATGCGTCGGATGCGTGCGACAAGCTGCGTTTCGAGGCCATTGACCAACCCGATTTGTTGCAAGGCGATACCGATCTGCGTATCCGCGTTGAGTACGACACGGCAGCCCGTAGTGTAACGATATCCGATAACGGCGTGGGCATGTCGCGCGACGAGGCGGTTTCCCATTTGGGGACGATTGCACGTTCGGGCACTAAAGAATTCTTCTCCCGTCTAACGGGCGACAAGCAGAAGGATGCCCAGCTTATCGGCCAGTTTGGCGTGGGCTTTTATTCTTCGTTTATCGTGGCGCAAAAGGTGTCGGTATTAAGCCGGCGCGCGGGCGCGCTGGAAACGGATGCGGTGTTGTGGGAGTCTGACGGCGAGGGCGAGTTTTCGGTGACCCAGGTCGAGAAGGCCGATCGCGGCACGTCGGTAACCCTGTATTTGCGTGAAGGCGAAGACGAATTTCTAAGCGGCTGGAAGCTGCGCGAGGTGCTGCGCCGTTATTCCGACCATATTTCGCTGCCTATCCAGATGTTGAAGGAAGAGTGGGATAGCGAGAAATCCGAGCAGGTTAAAAAGACGGAATGGGAAACCATTAACCAGGCCAATGCCTTGTGGACGCGTAGCAAGTCGGATATTACCGATGAGCAGTATCAAGAGTTCTATAAGCATGTGGCGCACGATTACGAAGATGCCCTGGCTTGGACGCACAATCGCGTGGAAGGTCGCAGCGAATATACGCAGCTGTTGTATGTCCCCAAGCATGCGCCCATGGATTTATGGGATCGCGAAGGCAAGCGTGGCGTCAAGCTGTATGTGAAGCGCGTTTTTATTATGGACGACGCCGAGCAGCTGTTGCCCATGTATTTGCGCTTTGTGCGCGGGGTGATCGATTCGGCCGATTTGCCGCTAAACGTGTCGCGCGAGCTTTTGCAGGAAAGCCGCGATGTGCGGGTGATCCGCGAAGGCTCGACCAAGCGTGTGTTGTCCTTGCTGGAAGATTTGGCCGAAAACAAGCCCGAGCAATACACCACGTTCTGGGAGCAATTTGGCCAGGTGATCAAAGAAGGCGTGGGTGAAGACACGGCAAATAAAGAGCGCATTGCCAAGCTGCTGCGCTTTGCGTCTACGCATGCCGATAACGCGGCGCAGACGGTGTCGTTTGCCGAGTACGTGGCTCGCATGAAAGAAGGGCAGGACAAAATTTATTATGTCAGCGCCGATTCGTTCGCGGCCGCCAGCCATAGCCCGCATCTGGAGATCTTCCGCAAGAAGGGGCTGGAGGTCCTGTTGCTGTCCGACCGGGTCGACGAGTGGATGCTGTCGTATCTGCGCGATTTCGACGGCAAGTCTCTGGTGTCCATTGCCAAGGGTGGGCTTGATCTTGACCAGTTGGCCGATGAAGATGAGAAAAAGCATCAGACGGAAGTGGCCGAAACCTTCAAGCCCTTGGTCGAGCGTTTGAAAGCGGCGTTGGCCGAAAAGGTTAAAGACGTGCGCGTTACAGGGCGCTTGGTGGATTCACCCGCTTGCGTGGTCGTGGATGCCAACGAGCTTAGCCCGCATCTGTTGCGCATGTTGCAATCAGCCGGCCAGACCGCGCCCGATGTGAAACCGATACTTGAGATCAACCCCGAGCATGCCTTGATCGCACGTATACAGGCGGCGTCCGATGCCGATTTTGGCGAATGGGCGCAGTTGCTGTTGGATCAGGCAATGCTGGCCGAAGGCGCGCACTTAAGTGATGCCGCCGAGTTCGTCAAGCGCATGAATAGGCTGTTGTTGGGAGGAAGCGTCGGCTAATGACGTAACCGTATCTAATGTAGCGGCAGCCCTTGTGGCTGCCAAAACCTTTGATCGCCCAGGTGGTATTTCAAATAAGACGGTCGTTGGCTGGCGGGAATGGCACCCACAAGGGGTGCCGCTACAAAAACGTACCCGTCG
>SCRC01000012.1 GCA_004297945.1 Candidimonas sp.
ACGGTTTTGGCGGTCTGGGCGCCCGGCTGGAAATCAACAAGCCTCTTTATGTTCGCCATATGAAATTCCTGGCCGACATGGCCAAAGCCGGCACCTTTACCTATGGTGGCCGGGGCGATACGCCCAATGCGCTGTTCATTTCCGGCAAATGCGGGATGTTCACCGGATCGAGCGGCACACGCGCCAGCATCCTGAAAAACGGAAATTTCAGTCTGGGCACTACCACTTTGCCCTATTATCCCGACGTCAAGGGCGCGCCGCAAAACACCATTATCGGTGGCGCTTCGCTATGGGTCTTCAACAAAAAGTCTCCGGCGGTTTATAAAGGCGTCATCAAATTCTTTAAATTCATGGCCAGCCCAAAACAGGCTGCCGATTGGCATCAAGGCACCGGCTATGTGCCCATCACCAAGGCGGGCTACGATCTGACCAAAAAGTCAGGCTACTATGAGAAAAATCCGGGCACCGAAATTGCCGTCAACGAACTCAACGCCACCACCACCAAGAACTCGCGTGGCGTGCGGCTAGGCTATCTGCCGCAAATACGCGATATCGAAGAAGGCGATATGGAGCAGATATTCGCGGGTAAAGTTAGCGCCCAGGCTGGTCTTGACAACGCCGTCAAGCGCGGCAACGAGTTGCTTGCGCGTTTCGAGAAAAGCGTCAAATAGTCAGCGTTCCCAGCCAACCCAAACCGTGAGGGATACCGTCAACATGCAGGTATTGCTCACGGTTTTTTAGGTATATGTCACAATAGCGCCCGCGGCGGCCCGCCAACCCCGAACAACGGCCTGTAGCAGCAAGACAACAAGGCACAAGCATGGAAAAACGCGTCGTTTTCAATCATAAGGTACTGCCCTACTTACTACTGGCTCCGCAACTGGCCATTACCGTTATATTTTTCTTTCTTCCCGCCGGGCAGGCCATGTGGCAGGCGTTCCACATCGAAGACCCGTTTGGCTTGTCGTCCCAATTTGTAGGCTTGGGCAATTTTGCCGACCTGTTCTCCAACTCCGACTATCTGTATTCATTTAAGGTTACGGCTGTCTTTTCCACACTGGTGGCCGTGCTGGGCTTAAGTATCTCTCTAGTTCTGGCGGTGATGGCCAACCGTGTGGTGCGCGCATCGGGGCTATATAAAACACTGCTGATATGGCCTTATGCAGTTGCTGCCGCAGTAGCGGGGGTCTTGTGGCTGTTTATGTTTTCACCCTCAGTGGGCGTGCTTGCGGTATATATGGCGCGTCTGGGATTCAGCTGGAATCCGCGCCTTGATGGGTACGATGCCATGACCCTGGTCGTGCTGGCTGCAATTTGGAAGCAGATCTCTTATAACTTCCTTTTTTTTCTGGCCGGGCTGCAATCCATACCCAGGTCGCTGATCGAAGCAGCAGCGATCGATGGCGCGAGCCCTGTCCGCCGCTTCTGGACCATCGTCTTCCCCCTGCTCTCACCCACCACCTTTTTCCTGCTGGTCATTAATGTTATTTACTCGTTTTTCGACACCTTCGCCATTATCGACGTGGTCACCGAAGGCGGCCCGGGCACGTCGACCGCGATCCTGGTATACAAAGTCTACAACGCAGGATTCAAAGGCCTGGATATAGGGTCGTCAGCAGCTCAATCCGTGATATTGATGCTGATCGTCGTTGCCCTGACGGTAATTCAATTTCGCTACGTCGACCGCAAGGTTAATTACTAAGCGCACATCAGCTTTAACGAGACCTCGTCATGATAGAACGCCGCCCTTATCTGGATATTCTTTCCCACATCATTCTGATTGCGGGGGTTCTGGTCGTGGCCTTTCCCTTGTACATTACGTTTGTGGCCTCGACCCAAACGGCGCAAGAAGTGGCCCAGGCACCCATGTCGCTGATTCCTGGCGGCCATTTCATCCAGAACTATGTCAGCGTTTTGTTTGACGACACGAATGGCACTCCGCCCGTCGGGCGCATGATGTGGGTCAGTACGGTCATGGCGCTGGTCATTACTTTCGGGAAAATCTCGATTTCCATGCTGTCTGCGTTTGCGGTGGTGTATTTCCGGTTCCGGTTCCGCATGTTTTTCTTCTGGATGATATTTGTCACGCTGATGCTGCCGGTCGAGGTGCGCATTGCGCCCACCTACAAGGTCGTTGCCGACCTGGGAATGTTAAATAGCTATGCCGGTTTGACCTTGCCGCTCATCGCTTCAGCCACCGCCACATTTTTATTTCGCCAGTTTTTTCTGACCGTTCCTGATGAGCTGATCGAGGCAGCGCGTATCGATGGGGCTGGCCCCATGCGATTTTTCTGGGATATTTTGCTTCCCTTGTCGCGCACCACCATTGCCGCGCTGTTTGTCATCCAATTCATTTACGGCTGGAATCAATACTTGTGGCCCCTGATCATCACTACGCAAGAAAACATGTACCCCGTCGTCATCGGCATCAAGCGCATGATCGCAGGTGGCGATAGCGTCACGCAGTGGAATCTGGTCATGGCCACCGCCATATTGGCGATGACGCCGCCTGCTGCAGTCGTGATCCTGATGCAGAAATGGTTTGTTAAGGGCCTGGTCGATGCCGAAAAATAAGTACGTCTGGAACCTCCCGGCCACGCCACACTACAGGAACTGATCTGATGGCAACACTTAGTCTGCGCAACGTTACTAAAACGTACCCTGGCAATGTCGCGGTCATCCACGGCATAAACATGGAAGTGACTGATGGCGAGTTCATCGTCATTGTCGGGCCTTCGGGCTGCGGCAAATCGACCCTGATGCGCATGGTGGCTGGGCTCGAGGACATTACCGGTGGCGAGATCGCTATCGACGGCAAGGTCGTCAATGAACTGGAGCCTGCCGAGCGCGACATTGCGATGGTGTTCCAGAATTACGCGCTCTACCCTCACATGTCGGTCTTTGAAAACATGGCCTATGGTCTGAAAATACGCAAGCTCACCAAGACGGAAATCAAGCAGCGCGTAGATCGGGCGGCGCAGATTCTGGAGCTGGCGCATTTGCTTGATCGTCGGCCACGGCAACTATCCGGCGGCCAGCGTCAGCGGGTGGCCATGGGGCGCGCCATCGTGCGCGAACCCAAAGTGTTTTTATTTGACGAGCCTTTATCCAATCTTGACGCCAAGCTGCGGGTGCAAATGCGGCTGGAAATCCAGAAACTTCACCGCCGCCTTGGAACCACCAGCCTATATGTGACGCATGACCAGGTAGAAGCCATGACGCTCGCCCAGCGCATGATGGTCATGAACAAGGGCATACCCGAACAAATCGGCACGCCCGTCGAAGTCTTTGAAAAGCCAGCGTCAATTTTCGTCGCCAGCTTCATCGGCGCTCCACCCATGAATCTGGTTCCAGTACAGGTCGATGAACAACGCCAGGTTAAAGGCGGCAACGGTGCCGTGCTCGACATTGATCCCGAAACCATTCCGGCCTCGCTCGCCGGGCGTAACGTTATTATGGGCATACGCCCCGAATACATGCATCTACATGCCAGCGGCATTGCCGTCGAGGTCGAAATGGTTGAAATCCTCGGCTCGGAGCAACTCATTCACGGCCTGCACGGCGATACCCGGCTTGTACTGCGCTGCCCGGTGAGCTTCACCGCCGAACACCCTGTTACCCCAGGCGAAACCGTGCAGATGGGAACAGACGGCGTCCACCCGCTGCATTGGTTCGACGCCGACACGGGGCGGCGTATAGGGGATTAGCGGCCAGTGGAAAACGTATCCGTGAATTTTGTAGCGACAGGCCTTGTGCCTATCATCTATGCAGGGTACCTGTCTTGATTACCAACGAATGGCACCCACAAGGGGTGCCGCTACAACAAGGGGTGTCGCTACATAAACTGAATTGGGCGCCTCTCGGCGCCCAATTCAATACCACGCTATATTTTATTTATAGAGCGTTTTTGGGCCGTTTTGATGCCACGTGAATACGTCGAACTTGAAGTTGGTTAAATCGCCCTGTTTGTTCCAGGAGATTTTTCCAATAGGCGTATCTACCGAATGGCTATGCAGATACGCAGCCACCTTGGTGGGATTGTCCGCGCCTACACCCTTGATGCCGTCCGCAATCGCTTCGGTTGCCGAATAGGCGGTAAGCTGGAACGGGCCGGTAGGATCGCGTTTCTTGTCGGTAAAGGCCTTAACGATAGCGGCGTTAGCCGGGTTTTTGGAATAGTCGGCAGGCAAGGTCAGAATCATGCCTTCGACGGCGGGGCCAGCGATAGCATTGATATCGGAATTACCCACGCCTTCAGGCCCCATGAAACGGGCTTTCAGGCCTTGCTCGGCGCCCTGGCGCAGCAACAAGCCCATTTCAGGGTGATAGCCGCCGTAATAGACGAAATCGACATTATCTGCCTTCAGTTTAGTGATGACCGCCGAGTAATCGCTATCGCCTGCATTGATGCCTTCAAAGAGAACAACGTTCACACCATCTTTATCGAGCGTCTTTTTAACGGCGGTGGCAATACCCTGGCCATACGATTGCTTGTCGTGCAACACCGCAACGCGCTTGGGCTTGATGGTATGGGCAATGAAGTTCCCGGCTGCCGGACCTTGCTGGTCGTCGCGGCCGATTGTGCGAAAGACCATGTCGTAGTTCTTGCCGTCGGTAACAGCCGGAGACGTGGCCGACGGTGAAATCATGAGTACGCTGTTATCGTTGTATATGTTGGCAGCGGCAATGGTTGCACCCGAGCAGACCGGGCCCACTACGTAGTGGATTTTGTCGTTGACGATACGATTGGCGACAACAGGGCCCTGCTTGGGCTCGCAACCGTCGTCCATCCTGACCGCTTCAAGTTTTTTGCCCAGGACGCCACCCTTGGCGTTGATCTGCTCAATAGCGGTGTCGACCCCTTGCGAGACAATATCGCCATATTGTGTAAGCGGCCCGGTAAACGGGCCGACAATGGCAATTTTGATCGTGTCGGCACTGGCAGCGCTGGAGACAAGCATTCCAACAGCCAGGCCAACAGCCGCCGCTACCGGCGTGAAACGAATATTCATAAGTCCTCCTTGTGTTTTAACGCCGCAAGCATACACCCAAAGATAAAGCGTTGCCTAGGCTTGGGCAACAAGGGTTTTCGCTATGAAAACCCTGCCCGAGACCAGGTATTTTCAGGCACTGCCAACCGATCCGCCGGCCCGAGCTACTGCAGCAGGCTACGCAGCATCCAGGCATTTTTTTCGTGTATGTCCAGACGTTGCGTCAGAAGGTCGGTCGTCGGCTGATCATCGGCCGCATCGGCCCGTTTCAACGCAACGCGTGCTGTTTTAGCGACAGCTTCATTGCCTTTGACCAACAAACGCACCATCTCGTCAGCATTGGGCACGGACGTCGGTTCGGCGATGGATGAAAGCCTTGCATATTCTGCGTAAGTGCCAGGCGCATAATGGCCCAATGCGCGTATCCGCTCAGCAATGCTGTCCAGGGCCTGCCATTGCTCGGTGTATTGATTCATGAACATCAGGTGCAAGGTATTGAACAAGGGCCCCGTCACATTCCAGTGAAAGTTATGGGTCATCATGTACAAGGTATACGAGTCAGCCAGCATCCTGGAGAGTTCGCCCGCCACCGCGGCACGATCTTTCGCTGAAATGCCAATATCGATAAGGACGGCCTGGCCGCCCGGCGTTGCTGTGCTGGATTTGTGCGTTTTTGCTGCTTTTGCCATGCTAAGCTCCGACGAAAATGAATAAGCGATGTGGTTAAGGTTAACACGCACTGCTTTCTGAAATTGTGGCATCTATTGATTGTGAAAAACGAAGGCGTGGTGCAAGCAAATGGCACCCACAAGGGGTGCCGCTACATAATGCGGAGGCGCGTGTTTAATAACGAAGAGGTACGTGTTTAATAACGAAGAGGTACGCGTTTAATAACGAAGAGGTACGCGTTTAATAACGAAGAGGTACGCATTTAATAACGAAAATGTACGCGTTTAATAACGAAGAGGCGCATGTTTAATAACGAAGAGGTACGCGTTTGTAGCGGCACCCCTTGTGGGTGCCATTCCAGGCAATAAAACGCCCGCCCGGCAATCAAACCGCAACCACCTCGCCGACTGCCTGATCGTGATGCAGATAATTGACGCCAGGCAGCTTGCAATCATGGATGGCCGCGACCAGCGCGTCGATAGCCGTGAGGCGCGGAAAGCTTTTGCGCCACGCCAGGACGACGCGCCGATCGGGTACTGGCTTTTTGAATGGAATATAGCTGAGCAAATCGCTTTGCAGCCCCGGCATGGACAAGGAGCTGGTCGGCAAAACGGTAACGCCTATTCCCGCAGCCACCATATGGCGTATGGTTTCAAGCGACGACCCCTCGAACGTACGCTGAATGCCGTCGTTGGCTGCCGAATAATGCGACAACTCGGGGCACACTTCAAGAACCTGATCGCGAAAACAGTGCCCGGAACCCAGCAAAAGCATGGTTTCCTTCTTCAGGTCATGCGCGTCGATCTCCTTGAGGGCCGTCCATGGATGGTGCTTGGGCACGGCTACCACGAAAGGCTCATCGTAAAGCGCGCGCACCATCCATCCCGATTCGGGCAAGGGCAAGGCCACTATGGCGCAATCAATTTCACCCTGGCGCAGCAATTCGAGCAACCGAGCCGTTAGGTTTTCCTGTAGCAGCAGGGGCATCTGCGGCGTGGTCGCGATTTGTGTAGGAACCAGGCGGGGCAACAGGTAAGGGCCTATCGTATGGATTACACCCACACGCAATGGACCGGCCAGCGGATCATGGCCCTGGCGTGCAATTTCGCGCAGATTGGCGCCTTCTTCCAGCACGCGCTGGGCCTGCGCGACCACACGCAGGCCAATAGGCGTAACACCCACCTCGCCGCCACCCCGTTCGAACAGAATCACGCCCAGCTCATCTTCAAGCTTGCGTATGGCAACCGACAAGGTGGGCTGGCTGACAAAACAGGCTTCAGCCGCCCGCCCGAAATGGCGCTCCCGGGCCACCGCCACCATGTATTTCAATTCAGTCAAAGTCATGTTGTTTCTCGCAGTAATAAATGCCAATCCTGTTGCTCAGGGGATCTCGCGATTCAAAGCCGATCATCAGCTACGTAAAAAGTCCTGCTTACCCCGCATCCAGCGCGCCAGATGGGCTTGCGCCTGCGCAGGAAAATCCGTCCTCATCTCGCGAGCCGCGCTCTGAGCCTGCAAAACGATGCGTGCATCGGTCTGCAGGCTGGCAAAGCGCAATAGCTCCAGCCCCGATTGCCGTACACCCAAAAACTCGCCCGGACCACGTTGCTCCAGATCGCGTCGCGCAATCTCGAAACCGTCCGTGGTTTCGTACATGGCGCGCAAACGCTGGCGCGCGACCTGCGACAATGGCGCCTGGTACATCAGCACACAAACTGATTGCAATGTGCCGCGCCCAATCCGGCCGCGCAATTGATGTAGTTGCGCCAGCCCGAACCTCTCGGCGTGTTCGATGACCATGAGCGAAGCATTGGGTATATCCACACCCACCTCGATGACGGTCGTGGCGACCAGCACGTCGATGCGGCCATCGCGAAAATTCTGCATGACGCTTGCCTTGTCGGCGGATTTAAGACGTCCATGCACCAGCCCCACACGTAAATCGGGCAGCGCCTGGGAAAGCCGCGCATGCGTATCGACCGCCGTCTGAAGTTGTAGGGCTTCGCTTTCCTCGACCAGTGGGCATACCCAATAGGCCTGGCGGCCCAGTCTTACTTCATCGATGACACGGGACATGACCTCCTCGCGGCGAGTATCGGCCACAAGTTTGGTCAGAACCGGGCTACGACCCGGCGGTAGTTCATCAATAACCGACACATCCAGATCGGCAAAAAACGTCATGGCCAGCGTGCGAGGTATAGGCGTCGCGCTCATGTTGAGCTGATGAGGGATCATTGTGTCCGGGCCTGTTTCGCCCTTGCGGCTCAGTTGCAATCGCTGCCCGACCCCGAACCGATGCTGTTCGTCCAGGACCACCAGATCGAGGCGCGCAAATGTCACCTTGTGCTGAATCAGCGCTTGGGTGCCTATGACCAGTTGTGCCCGGCCGCTGGCCATCGCCTCGGCTACTTCCCGGCGAGCCTTGGCGTTTATGCTGCCGGTTAACCACCTGATTTCCACGCCCAACGGTTCCAGCCATGCCGCCAATTTCTGAAAATGCTGTTCGGCCAGTATCTCGGTCGGAGCCATAATGGCCACCTGCGAGCCGCTGGCAATAGCTTGCGCGGCCGCCAACGCGGCAACCACCGTCTTGCCGCTACCCACGTCGCCTTGCAGCAGGCGATGCATAGGAAACGACTGGTTCAAATCGTGCCTTATTTCGGCTACAACCCGCTCCTGTGCGGCCGTAAGCGCAAACGGCAATTGGCGCAGCAAGGCCGCCGCCAGATCGCCGCCGGCCAGCGAATGCGCACGCTGTTTCAATCGAGCGGCGCGCGCCGCCGCCAACGACAGCTGTTGCGCAAGCAGCTCATCGAATTTGATGCGGCGCCAGGCAGGGTGGCCATGTTCCATCAAGTCAGCGTAGGAAACGTCGGGCGGTGGGTGGTGCAAAACGCGAATAGCTTGCGCAAACGGAATCAGCTCGTATTGGGCACAGATTTCTGGCGGCAAGGTGTCAGACAGATCCGCCTCGCCCAGTGCTTGATCGATTGCGCGCCGCAGGGTCGACTGCATCAAGCCGTCAGTGGTGGGGTAGATGGGTGTAAGCGCCTTGGGCAAATCGCCCCCCGCTGCAGTGACTTTCGGATGCACCATTTCGCGCCCCGAAAAACCGACCCGCACTTCACCGCGCACGCGTACACGCTTGCCAGCGGCCATCTGCTTGTGCTGACTTGGATAAAAGTTCAGCCAGCGCAGCGCCAGCTCGCTTGTTTCGTCCGCAACAAGCGCAAATAGCTGGCGACGTGGTCGGAATTGCACTTCGCTGTGTACAACCTGCCCTTCCACCTGCGCGGTTTGCCCCGCGCGCAAAGACGCAATCGGAACCACCCGAGTTTCGTCTTCGTAGCGTATTGGCAAATGCACCACAAAATCCTGCCGATCCTTCAAGCCCAGACGCACAAGCTTGCGCTCAATCGCCGAAGCAGGCTTTTCGTCCGCGCGGGTTGACGGGGAGCGCACGGCTGCCTTAATGCCTGGTCGGGCGCGCGTTTGATGCACGGAGCTTACAGGACAATGATTGCTTCGACTTCGAACTGGGCACCCTTGGGAAGATTGGCGACGCCTATCGTGGAACGCGCCGGAAAAGGCTGCGGGATGACATCAGCCATAATCGCATTGGCACTGGCGAATTTGCTCAGATCGGTGAGAAACAAGGTCAGTTTGACGATATTTTCAAGTGTGCCACCGGACGCTTCAATCACGGCCTGCATATTGGCGAAGGCCTGGCGCACCTGCCCTTCGAAATTTTCGGACACCAGCTCGCCCGTTCCGGGTTCCAGGCCGATCTGGCCCGATAAATACACTGTCTTGCCTGGCCCCGCAGCCACCGCCTGCGAATAAGGACCCACCGCTGCAGGAGCCGCATCGGTATGAATAATCTGTTTGTCCATAAAAACCACCTCTGATAAATTAAAACAACTATCAGAGTGTAATCATCTATAGGGAGTATTAACAGCCCCCTTAGCCGCCAAGGTGCCTATTTGTCCACGAAAGCACGCTCGACGACATAATCGCCGGGCTGACCTACGCCAGTCGATGCCACAAAGCCGCGTGCATTCAGCATACCGCTGATGTCGGCCAGCATATGCGGGCTACCGCAAATCATGCCTCGATCGGTCTGGGGATTGAGCGGCGGCAAACCGATATCCTGGAACAAGCGTCCGCTTTCAATCACCTCGGTGATGCGTCCTTGATTGCGGAACGGCTCACGCGTAACGGTTGGGTAGTAGATGAGCTTGCCTTGAATGTGCTCGCCGAAATACTCGTTTTTAGGCAGTTCGCCCTGAATATAATCGGAATAGGCCAGCTCGCTGACATGGCGCACGCCATGCATCAGCACTACTTTTTCAAAGCGGTCATACACATCGGGGTCTTTGATAATGCTCATGAAAGGCGCAAGCCCTGTGCCTGTGGCAAACAGATACAGATGCTTGCCCGGCTTCAGATCATCAACCATCAAGGTGCCTACTGGCTTCTTGCTGACCAGAACCGAATCGCCCGCCTGCAAATGTTGCAGGCGCGACGTGAGAGGCCCGTTTTTGACCTTGATGCTGAGAAATTCCAGGTTTTCTTCGTAATTGGCGCTGGCGATGCTGTAGGCGCGCAACAACGGTTTGCCGTTCACCTCAAGGCCCAGCATGACGAAATGGCCATTATGAAAACGCAATGCCGAATCGCGCGTGGTGGTAAAGGAAAACAAGGTGTCGTTCCAGTGGCGAACGCTGAGCACTTGCTCGGAATTGAAAGCAGCCATAAATAGTCAATAAGAAAGAATTCACCGATTTTAACCCACCTGCTCCAGCGCCTGGCCCCTGGCGAGATTGTGTGGCGACAAGTACGTTTTGTAGCGTTTGGCGGCAAGTACGTTTTGTAGCGTGTGGCGGCAAGTACGTTTTGTAGCGTGTGGCGGCAAGTACGTTTTGTAGCGGCAGCCCTTGTGGCTGCCATCGGCGCAATAACCCGGATCCCATTTAGCAAAAATGGCAGCCACAAGGGCTGCCGCTACGTTATTGAAAGCTGCCGCCACATGAAAGCTGCCGCCACACTCGTTACGGGCATGGCTCAAGTCTCTTCCAGGCCTAGCTCCTGACATTTGCGCGTTAGCGTATTGCGGCCTATGCCCAGACGTTGCGCCGCTTCGGCGCGTTTGCCATGACTATGCGCAAGCGCCGCATGCAACAGCACACGTTCAAAATCGCGCGTCAAAGTGCTCATTACGGCTGGCTCGCCGTGTGCCAAACGGCTTTTGACCTGGCGTTCCAGCAAAGCCGCCCAGTCCGTTTCAATAATCATGGGCGGATCACCCTGTGGCGAAGACCCGTCTGCCGCCTGCCCGATGGGCCGTGCGGACAGGGAGCCGATTTCAGGCGGCAAGTCTTTCACATCGACCACCTGGCCTGCCGACATGACCGACAGCCAGTGACAAAAATTTTCAAGCTGGCGGATATTGCCGGGATAGTCGAACGCGATCAGCGCCTGCAACGCCCCGGGCGTGAGGCGCCGCGTTGGAACGGCCAGACTACGGGCGCTCTGCTCCAGAAACAGCTGCGCCAGCGCCGGTATATCTTCCTTGCGTTCACGCAGTGGCGGCAAACGCAAGCGGATTACATTCAAACGATGAAACAAATCTTCGCGAAACTGTCCTTGGGCGACGCGCTGCTCTAATGGCTGATGCGTCGCCGCCACGATACGCACGTCGACGCTGACCGCCTGCGAGCCCCCGACGCGATAAAAGCTGCCTTCGGCAAGCACCCGCAATAGGCGTGTTTGCAGCTCCAGTGGCATATCGCCGATTTCGTCCAGAAACAGAGTGCCTTCGTGAGCCGCCTCGAAGCGCCCGCGACGCAGCGTCGTGGCGCCCGTGAACGCGCCCCGCTCATGGCCGAACAATTCGGCTTCGAGCAGATCGCGCGGTATGGCCGCCGTATTCAGCGCGATGAATGGACCGCTGGCCCTGGCGCTATGGGTATGCAAGGCGCGCGCGATGAGCTCCTTGCCTGTGCCCGATTCGCCAGTGACCAGCACGGTGGCTCGCGACGTGGCCAGGCGCCCAATGGCGCGAAATACATCTTGCATTGCCAAAGACGCCGACTGCAGCAAGGTCGTATCGCCCGTGCCTGGCAATACAGGCACGGGCTCGCTCGGCTCCTGACCAGCGCGGCGAATCAAGTCGACGGCTTCGTTCACATCGAACGGCTTGGCCAGATAATCGAAGGCCCCTTTCTGAAAGGCCGATACGGTGCTGTCCAGATCGGTAAAAGCCGTCATGACGATAACGGCCAGTTCAGGATGACGCTCCTTGATAGCCTGCAACAGACTCAGCCCATCCTGGCCGGGCATGCGCACATCGGTCACCAGCACCGACGGCGTCGCGCCTTCCAGCGCCTGGAGTACGGCGGCCGCCGACGCAAAGCTTTGCACCTCTATCGACGCGCGCGTCAGCGCTTTTTCCAGCACCCAACGGATGCTTTGATCATCATCGACTATCCAGACAGGTTTCACGGTAACTCCAAAGGCAAAATCATGCGAAATTCAGTGTGGCCTGCTGTCGAGTCAAACTCGATAACGCCGCCATGCTGTTGCACGAACTCTTGGGCCAGACTCAGGCCCAGGCCGGTGCCATTGGCCCGCCCCGTCACCAGGGGATGAAAAATCTTGTCATGCAACTCGGCCGGAACGCCCGGGCCGTTATCGATAATCGACACTACCATGCCCAGTTTGACCGGCCGCGTCGCCAACACCAACTGGCGCCCGATGCGTGTGCGCAAAATGAGCTTGGGTGCAAGAGTCGAATGGCTTTCAGTCAATGCCTGCGCGGCGTTGCGCATGATGTTCAGCAAGGCCTGCAAAAGCCGCTCATGATCGCCCATCAGTTCCGGTGCCGAGGCGTCGTAATCGCGCACAATCTCTATTTGCGAGGCGTATTCCGCGCGCGCCAGGGTATATACCCGCTCGCAGATCTCATGAATATTGAATCGCGCCTGTTTCAGCGTCACGCCCTGGGGCGCAATCAACCGATCCACGAGGCCGCTCAAACGATCCGCCTCGGCCATGATCACGCGCGTATATTCACGCAGCGGCTCCGCCTCGAGTTCGGTTTCGAGCAACTGTGCCGCGCCGCGAATTCCGCCCAACGGATTTTTCACCTCATGCGCCAGATTGCGCAGCGATTCGCGCTGCACGTCCAGCTCCTGACTGAGGTGGCGATTACGCTCTAGCAGAATATGGTGTTCGAGCTCTCGCACCTCAAGTAAAACCGCCCAGGGCGGCTGGTTCAAATGCACGAGCGTCAGGCTAACCGGCACCAGAGCACCACGCCGGCTAATCGTCAGGTCCTCGCGCAAGACAGCAAACTTGCCCTCCACGGCCGAGACAATGTGTGCAGCAAGCGATGCGTCGGCATTAAAAAGAACATGGCCCAGGACTCCGGTAAGCTGTTTGCACGACAAGCCAAACAGTTCTTGAGCCGCTGCATTGGCATGCACGACTCTGCCTTGCTCGTCCAAAAGCAGCAAAGTGGTGGCCAGCAGATCGTAATTCGCAACGTCCATTGCAATGCAGCGCCCATTTGATTTGGTGGCTGCAAACCCGACACTGGCCACCAGGCAGATTACAGGCTGTAGTACATATCGAACTCAACCGGATGAGAAGTCTTGCGCAAACGCGTGATCTCTTCCATTTTGAGCTCGATATAAGCGTCAAGCATGTCGTTGCTGAACACTCCGCCGCGCGTCAGGAATTCACGATCACGGTCCAACGCAGCAACCGCTTCTTCGAGCGACGCGCATACGGTTGGGATCTTTGCATCCTCTTCGGGGGGCAGGTCGTACAGATTCTTGTCGGCCGGATCGCCAGGATGAATCTTGTTTTGCACGCCGTCCAGACCCGCCATCATCAGTGCCGAAAAGGCCAGATACGGGTTAGCCAGCGGATCCGGGAACCGCGCTTCAACGCGACGGGCCTTTGGGTTGCTGACATAAGGAATGCGCAGCGATGCCGAGCGATTGCGAGCAGAATATGCCAGTTTTACAGGCGCTTCGAAATGTGGCACGAGCCGTTTGTACGAATTGGTACCTGGGTTGGTGATCGCATTCAGCGCGCGAGCATGCTTGATGATCCCGCCTATGTAATACAGGGCAAATTCCGACAGGCCTGCATACCCGTTGCCTGCAAACAAGTTCTGCCCGTCTTTCCAGATCGACTGGTGCACATGCATACCTGAGCCGTTGTCGCCGACGATAGGCTTGGGCATGAACGTGGCGGTTTTACCGTACACATGCGCCACGTTATGAATGGTGTATTTCAGAATCTGATTCCAGTCGGCGCGCTCAACCAGCGTGCTGAATTTAGTGCCGATTTCGAGCTGGCCCGGAGCCGCCACTTCGTGGTGGTGCACTTCAACAGGCACGCCTTGTTGTTCCAGCAGCAGGCACATCTCTGAGCGCATGTCGTGAAAAGAGTCTACCGGAGGCACAGGCATATAACCGCCCTTGATCCCTGGACGATGCCCCAGATTGCCGCCGTCCATGTCCAGGCCGCGCGACCAGGGCGCCTCTTCAGACTTGATCTTGACAAAACAGCCCGACATATCGTCGTTCCAGGTAACCGCATCGAACACGAAAAACTCGGGTTCCGGGCCAAAATAGGCGGTATCGCCCAGGCCGCTGGATTTAAGATAGGCTTCAGCGCGGCGAGCCAGGGAGCGTGGATCGCGATCATATCCTTTCAGGTCAGAGGGCTCGACCACATCGCAGGTCAGATTAAGTGTAGTTTCTTCGCGGAAAGGATCCATGCGCGCCGAATTTGGATCGGGGATCAACAACATGTCGGACGCTTCAATGCCTTTCCAGCCAGGCAGCGACGAGCCGTCAAATGCCTGCCCGGCTTCCATTTTTTCTTCATCCACCACATGGGCGGGCGTCGTCATGTGATGCTCGCGCCCCAAGGTATCGGTAAAACGAAAATCGACAAAAGCAACTTCGCGTTCTTTGATGAGCTTAACTACTTCTTCTGCAGTGGACATGTGTGCTCCTGGGCAAATTAGGGATCAAACCGAGGTCAAATGGCTTGGTGGACTGAAATCGGTGAAAGACTAAAAATTACTATCTTGAACGTAAGGATGTAAAGCAAAAATTGTGCCAGTTTTGGATGGATAGACGGAAACGGGTTTATGGCACCCACAAGGGGTGCCGCTACAAAGATGTACTAGTTGCTCTTGCAGCGGCACCTCAGTTGATTATGTAGCGGCACCTCAGTTGATTATGTAGCGGCACCTCAGTTGATTATGTAGCGGCACCCCTTGTGGGTGCCATAAAACTACGCACTATCCAGGTGCAATTGACACTCAATCGCACCAAACAGGTGCATATTTTAGTGCGTAATCGTCTTTGCACCATAATAAATCCGTTACAAACTATCGCTAGCAGAACATCCTGCAGCTGCCGGCTATGTCAAAAACTCTTCCTGTAAGTCATTTAAGAACTGCCAGCCCAGCGCCGTGGCCTTGAATCGGGTTGGGTCGGGTTCCAGCAAACCTCTGGCAACGGCGCGGTCGATGGCCGGAGCTAGCGCCAGAACCGAAAGCCCTGTACGTTCAGTAAAACTGCTGGCGGCAACGCCATTTCTCAGCCGCAAAACATTCAACATAAATTCAAATCCCAACTCATCGGCGCCCACCGTACGCTCCTCGGCAATATGACTGCCATCGAGCCGGGGTGCATGCTCCATCCAGGACACCGGGTTCTTCAACTTGGCGTGCCGCGTGATTTTGTCGTGAAAAGTCAGCTTGCCGTGCGCACCGGGACCTAGGCCCAAGTAATCACCAAACTCCCAGTAATTCAGGTTATGGCGGCAGCGCGCATTGAGCTTGGCATAGGCCGACACTTCATAGCGTTCCCAGCCTCCTAGCGTTGTTTGTTCGGCAATCATGTCTTGCATGGCGGCGGCGCTATCGTCATCAGGCACCACCGGTGGAAATTTGGCAAATACCGTATTAGGCTCCATTGTCAGGTGATATAGCGACAAATGCTCGGTGTCGAAAGATATCGCCTGGCGCAAATCCTGCCTGCAGGCGTCCAGCGACTGAGAAGGCAAGGCAAACATAATGTCCAGGTTTACGCGGCTGACGGCATTTTGAGCCATTTCAATTGCGGCACAGGCCTGTTTTGCATCGTGTATGCGCCCTAATGCCTTAAGCGCCTGATCGTTAAAACTCTGTATGCCCAGCGACATGCGATTGACCCCGCTGCGGGCGTATTCAGCAAAGCGCTCCGCCTCGGCCGTGCCAGGATTGGCTTCCAGGGTAATTTCGGCATCGGGCAGAATATTCAAATACAGGCGGAACATAGCCAGCATTTGATCAATAGCCGCCGCCGAAAGTAGGCTGGGCGTGCCGCCGCCAATAAACACTGTTACCACGGGACGTCCCCACACCGACGGCAGGGCTTGTTCCAGATCGGCACGCAGGGCCGCCAGGTATTGCTGTTCAGGCAATTCGCCTGACAAGGCGTGCGAGTTGAAGTCGCAATAAGGGCATTTGCGCACACACCAGGGCACATGCACATATAGAGACAAAGGCGGTTGGCTATGCAGCGCCGCATGGGCCGGAGTCACCAGTTTGGCATGCGAGTGGGCAGACCGGCCTTCAGGTTGAATTGAAAAAGTGGGGTGCACCGAAATCTCGAAAAAATTGAGGAGAGGCGCGGCCACAGGGGCGCGCGTTACGCGAGCGAGTTACGCCCGCAGGGCCTGCAACAGTTTAGCCAACGCGCGGGCACGATGGCTAAGACGATTTTTTTCCGCCGGATCCAGCTCTGCAACCGTTTTGCCAAAATCAGGCAAATAGAAATGCGGATCGTATCCAAAACCCGAAACGCCTTTGGGCGTATCGACGACTTCTCCTCTCCAGATGCCCTCGGCAACAATGGGTCGCGGGTCGTCGACTGTACGCAAATACACCAGCACCGCTACATACGAGGCTGA
>SCRC01000013.1 GCA_004297945.1 Candidimonas sp.
ACCCCCCGCCTTCCCTTCGTCAGCACCCGGCGCTGGCCGAACGCCCGGACCGGTACCCACCCCTCGCCCTGCGGCTGCAATGATGACGTGCATCGGGAGATGTGGAGGGCGGCGGGTGTTGGGTCGATGGGGGTGTCCGTCTAATATTGACCCCCACCCTGCCGATCCAATATTGCCTCAGGGCAGGCTGCAGGCAAGTGAGCGAACCCCAGGCATCCCGTGGCGCGAGCCGTCTATGGGGGCGTCTTCAAATACCCAAACGTCCCACCAAATACCCAAGCATCCCGTGCTGGATACAGATCGACCAAAAATGCTCTAACGTTCAATCACCGCATATGCCGAGTGATTGTGTATGGACTCGAAATTCTCGGCCTCGACACGATAACGAGTAATGGCGGGGCAATCTTCCAGGCGAACCGCCACATCGCGCACTAGGTCCTCCACAAATTTCGGATTGTTGTACGCATACTCGGTTACGTATTTCTCATCAGGCCGTTTCAGCAGGCCCCATAACTCGCAAGACCCCTCTTGTTCGACCAGACGAATAAGCTGATCCATATTCAAGTCGCCGCCAAGCACCGCAAAAACGGTAACGTGCGACCGCTGGTTATGCGCGCCATACCGCGAAATGGCTTTCGAGCAAGGACAGAGGCTGGTCACCGGGATCTTCAGCGTCATTTCAAAGTCGACATGATCGTCGTGCGCCCGTGCTGTCCACTGGACATCGTAGTCAAGCAGGCTGTTTACCCCTGACACAGGCGCCGACTTAGTAATGAAGTAGGGAAACTGCGCTGTGATATCGCCGCGCCGGGCGTTCAGCAAGTGCAGCATATCTCGCGTCATGGCGCCAAACATGGCGGGCGTCATGGCAACGGCTCGATGCTGTTCCAGCAACGCCATAAAGCGGGACATATGCGTCCCCTTTTCCGCGGCCGGCAACTCTACGGTTAGCGTCCAGTTGGCTATCGTCGCTTGCATCGACCCATCGTCCACTGCTACGCGCATCGGGTAGCGGGCACGGCGTATGCCCACTCGCTGAATGACAAGATGGCGGCCATCGGGCGAACTTTGAACGTCAGGCAAAGCAGCAGGTAGGTCCAGAGGGGAATTCATCAAAGCTTCCTTATTGTAGAGGCACCCTTTTGTAGCGGCACCACTTTTAGCGGCACCCTTTTGTAGTGGCACCCCTTGTTGTAGCCGCACCCCTTGTGGGTGCCATCAATCCCAGAGGGGATACTACATTGGATCGCCGCACTGCCCTTAGCGTTCCCGATAGTTTGCGTCTCACGCAGACAGGATTTTGGCAGCCACAAGGGCTGCCGCTACATAACGTACCTGTCGCTCAGGTAAAGGAAGCCCTTGCCGCTTTACAATCAAGCTTAAATGTAGCTAAATTACATGATCAGCTCGTCTATCGTTTCACCGCGTCAAAAGGATGTTCCTCAATGCCCATCACACCTGTTGTTGATATTATTTTCTTTGGGGGAACCGGCGACCTTGCGCTACGCAAGTTGTTGCCCGCGCTGTATCAGGCCGACAAGGCTGGGTTGCTGCATGGCGACACGAGAATTTTTGCACTGGGACGCAAGGCCATCGGACGTGACGGCTATCTGGCCCTGCTTGAAGAGCGCGTAAAGCCAGCTCTGGGCGCCGACCTGGATCTGGCCGCGTGGACCCGCTTCAACGAACGAATTCATTTTCATGCACTGGACGCCGGCCGCGTACAGGACTTCGAGCAACTCACGCATGAATTGGGCAGCACAAGCGAGCGCGTTACGGTCTGTTATCTTGCCACTGCCCCGCATTTTTTCTCACCCATCTGCAAGCATCTGGCGGCGGTCGGCCTGAACCACGCCAATGTGCGAGTCGTGCTCGAAAAGCCTTTGGGACACGACCTGGCGTCGTCCAACGCCATCAACGCCGATGTCGCCCAATATTTTTCCGAGAACCAAATTTATCGCATTGATCACTATCTGGGAAAAGAATCGGTTCAGAACCTGATGGCTATCCGCTTTGGCAATGCCCTGTTTGAACCTCTATGGCGTCGCGAATGGATCGACAATGTGCAAATTACCATTGCCGAAGAACTGGGCGTCGAAGAGCGCGGCGAATTTTACGACCAGACCGGAGCCTTGCGTGACATGCTGCAAAGCCATTTGCTGCAATTGCTTTGTATTGTCGCCATGGAACCACCTGCCAGCCTGGCCGAAGACGCCATACGCGACGAAAAACTCAAAGTTCTGAAGTCGCTTAAAACATTTACCGCAGAAGACGTCGTCACTAAAACGGTACGCGGCCAATACCAAAATGGCGCCATCAATGGCATGCCTGTCGTCGGCTATCGACAAGAACATAGGGTCGCGCCCAATAGCAACACCGAAACCTTTGTTGCGTTGCAGGCCGAAATCAGCAACTGGCGCTGGGCCGGCGTACCGTTCTTCTTGCGCACCGGCAAACGCATGCAAGAGCGTACTGCGGAAATCGTGATTAATTTTCGCAACGTACCCCATGCACTGTTCCCCATGCCTATCGGCCTGCATTCGGCCAACCGCCTGGTTATCGGTTTGCAACCGAAAGAAAGCATACGTTTATACTTTCTTGCCAAAGAGCCGGGCGACGCCATGAACCTGCAATCGACCTACCTGAACCTGGATTTTCACACCACGTTCAAAGCGCGATGGGCCGATGCGTACGAACGGCTTCTGCTCGATGTAATTCGCGGCCGGCTCGCCCTATTCATGCGCCGCGACGAGCAGGCTCAGGCCTGGTCGTGGGTCGAACCCATCATGCGTTCATGGGAGCAACACTCCATCGCGCCCAGGCCCTACACCGCTGGCACATGGGGGCCTGCCGCATCAGGCAGCCTGCTGGCGCGCGCCGCAGCCGTCTGGCATGAAGAAACCTGATCATGCTTGCAAAAATTGAGCACCAATTACCGACTTTGAGCGATGCCGAACGCAAAGTCGCACAATGCATACTTGACCAGCCCGACGAGGCCATCAAGCTGGCCGTGGGCGATATGGCCCAACGCGCTCAGGTCAGCCAGCCAACAGTCATCCGCTTTTGTCGATCCATGGGCTACCGCGGCTGGCCCGATTTCAAGCTTAAGCTGGCGGCCAACATCATTGTGGGCATCCCTTATGTGCACTCGACGCTACGCGCTGGTGACCCCACGTCGGTGCTTGCGGCGAAGGTATTCGATAATGCCGTAACAGCGTTGCTGCGAGCGCGCAACGACATCAACACCGACCGTGTCGACTCGGCCATTACTCTTCTGACTAAAGCGCGACGCATCGAATTCTATGGCCAGGGCAACTCCGGCATTGTTGCCTCCGACGCCCAACACAAGTTTTTTCGCTACGATCTGGCTGCCGTCGCCTACTGCGACACGCACGTCCAACTCATGGCTGCGTCATTGCTCGGGCCCAAAGATGTGCTAGTCGCCATTTCACATTCGGGACGCAGCAAAGATCTATTGGACGCGGTCAGCCTGGCGCGAAAAAACAACTGCCCGATTATTGCGATCACCGCATCCAACACACCACTCGAGGCACTGGCCAGTGTATTTTTACGCGCCGACACGCAGGAAGACACAGTCCTGTACAGCCCCATGTTGTCTCGTCTGGTGCACCTGGCCATGATCGACCTGCTGGCGCTGGGCGTCGCCCTTGCACGGGGTGAAAATGTAAGCACCATACTGGCGAAAACGAAAAAAAGTCTGGCGGGGAAACGGCAACACGCGTGACGCGATAACACCCACAAGGGGCGCCACCATTCGCCCCTAACCTAGCGCGATTTCAATTCGGTTGCGCCCGTTCGCCTTGGCACGATAAAGAGCCTCATCGCTACGAAACAGAGACGCCTCGACGCTCGCGTCGGTCGCTCGCATGACGGTTATCCCGACACTCAGGGTCACCAGGATCGCCACGTCGTCCACACGCAACGGAGTTCGGGCAGTTCGCAACTGCACCCGCCTGGCAAAGACGCTCGCCTCCGACGCACTGACGCCGGGCAAAATCACGGCAAACTCTTCTCCACCTACACGGCCCACCGTATCGTCCTTTCTTAACTCGTCAAGCAAAATAGTGGCGAAAAGCTTGAGCACCTGGTCGCCTGTCGCATGGCCGTAGCGGTCGTTGATCGCTTTAAAGTGATCAAGATCGCACATCAACACAGCGGTGTCCGTAACCGCAAGGCCACGAATCCGCGCAAGCTCCTGCTGCATCTGCGCCATGAAATAGCGCCGATTAGGCAACTGCGTCAGGAAGTCGGTTGTTGCGAGCCCCTGTAATTCGATCTCTACGCCTTTGCGCTCGGTCGCATCGGCAATAAAGCCATGCCACACGATGCTGCCGTCTGGCAGCCTGCGAGGCCGTGCGTCCCCGCGCCGCCATCGCAACCCTTGCCGAGGCAATAGCACTCGATACTCCAGATGCCAGGGCGACAGCGTTGCCGCAGACATTTCAAGCGAAGTGCGATAAGCCGATAAATCATCCGGATGAATAATCGTGTCTAGGAGCGATGCATTATCGACAAGCTGCTTGGGGGAGAGCTCGTAAATATCGTGAATGCCTCCACTGACATAAGGAAAATTCGCAACTCCATTTGGCGACAGCTTGTATTGATAAACGAGACCAGGCACTTCATTGGTCAGGTTGCTGATCAGGTCGACACTCTGTTTTAATCGATCAGATAAAGTGCGCAAGGCGCTAATATCCGTAGTCGTTCCGATCATTCGCAATGGCTTTCCATCGGCGTCGCGGCTTACTACCTTGCCGCGACTCGATATCCATTTGTAGTGACCATCCTTGCAGCGGATTCGATGCTCCACGACATAGTTTTCGGTCTTTTGATCAAAATGATCCCGGATAGCTTCTTGAACATAATCCAGGTCATCGGGGTGTATGCGCGTATAGCTTTCTTCAATTCGATTGCTGTGCTCGGGGCCGGTATAGCCCAAGATCGACCACCAACCCGCCGAATAATGAATTTCACCCGATGAAATGTTGCGGTCCCAGATGCCGGTTTCACTCCCTTCGATTGCCAGCGCCATTCGCGTTTCGCTTTCCATCAACGTCTTTTCGGCATTTTCTATCCAGATTTCCACCTGCGCACGTTCGATGGCAATAATCATCAGGGCGCTGGCATCGGCAACCGCTTGAGCAAGCGTGTTGCCGCCGGGATGACCATCTTGCGAATACACCACAAAAATTCCCAGCACGCCACCAGCGACAGATTCTATGGGAAATGCGGCGCAGGCATGCAAGCCGTGGCGTAGAGCCTCGTCGCGAAAGCCGGGCCAGAACTGACTGGCCTCAATCTGGGCGGCGCGATTCGCCTCCCCCTTGCGCACCTCGGCCCTCAGGTCAATGTTCACGCCACGTATGGCGTCCAGATAGTCCTGCGGCAAGCCAGGCGCAGCACACAAATGCAGATGGTTGCTGTCTACGCTCAGCACCAGAATCGCGCCACGTATGCCGGGATTCTGGTCTTCAATACCGCTAACAATGCAATCCAATATTTGAACCAGCGGCGCACGCTGTGCAATATGAGTCAAAACCAGCGCATTTGCCGCCAACAGCCTCTGGTGCCGCTCAGCGTTCACGTTCAGGCAAGATGTATCCAAGGTCATTGTGCCGTCAACCCCCAAAGGCTTGGACTTATGTTACTCAAAATCGGCTGGTGAAACACGTAGGCCGAGCACGGCTTGCCTTCGTGACCGTCTCTGACGCGCTTAAATTCTATATTATTTCCGATTCCGTCAACAGGGTATTTACCTTGATTGTTCAGGATTTGGTAATTCTCATTTTGGCTAGCCTGGGCCTCAAATAGCGGCCACTTGCAATAGGCTCAGGCGTCCTTGTCGGGCATAAGGCAACGCCCGAGGCTCAACGCGTCGTCTTGATTATATCGAAGCCTTTTGTAGAACCCGATGACCTGGGTGTTGGACGAACACACGAGCAGATTTATTTTTAGACAACCGCGCTCGACAAGCAAATGCTCCGCCTCGCGTATAAGTTTGCGTCCGCAGGACTGATTACGACGGGTTTGCGCAACCGGCCAAGATAATTGACGCTGAACAATAACTACAGCACCCAATGGTTACTATAATAAAGCTCTATTGTGCCGAACACGTAAGCATGTGCTTGTCGAACCACAAACAAGCGAATCCAATCGGAGCATCAAAATAGTGAACGATACGCCTTTTCACGGCTCGGACTTACCCGACGAAGCCGCCGACCGCGATACCAAGACGCAAGAGCCTCGGCTATGGCGCGACGACGGGTGGACCGCACGGGTCATCAAAAACGAAGATGACGACGGCTGGGCGGTGGAAATGATCAAGGATGACGAGGCCGAGCCCGCGCTGGTGGGCCCCTGGACCATGGGCCGCGATAAAAAAAACCCCAAACCGCTCGATTCCAGCGCATTTTATACGTTGGTCAAAACTGCGTCCGAAGTCTTGCGTCGGCACGAACAGCAATTGCATGCCTTGCTGCACAAGAGCGTCAATGTCACGTCAACATCAGGCCAATTAAGCATCAAGCTGGACATCATCCCCGACGACGACAGCCCGTATGCCTTGTTAAGCGCTTACGACGCGTCAGGCGAACAGCTTGCGCAGATCCATGTGGCAGCCAACTTCAAGCTCGGACTGCAAAGTGCTACACAATGGGTCGAGAACGACTTTAAGCTGCGGTGATTTCGCAATAGTCAATGCGAGTGGAGTGCTGGCCTTTCCAGCCCCGAAAGCCTTTCCTCAAGGTTTCTACGCACATCAGGCCACTCTTCATCAATAATACTAAAGCGCACCGAATTTCTTTTCCGGCCATCGGGCATGATGCGTTCATGACGAACAATGCCCTCCTGCTTGGCTCCAAGCCGGAGGATAGCATTTCGTGATTTTTCGTTGATCTCGTCCGTAGTGAATTGCACTCTTACACAGTGAAGTGTCTCAAACGCGTAGCGCAGCATGACGAGCTTGATTTCGGTGTTGACATAGGTTCTTTGCCACGACGCAGACATCCAGGTACTGCCGATTTCCAGCTTTCTATTTTCACGGTCGATTTTCCAGAATCGAGTGGAGCCCACGACCTGATTGGTTTTCTTAATCTCGATAACAAACGGCATGACAATGCCGGCAGCCCGACCATCCAGCGCACGGCGAATATAACGGTTGACCGTATCGACTGATGGGACAACCGTAAACGGCAAATTCCAGAGATCGCCGTCAGAGGCGGCATGAACCAGGGCGTTTGCATCTGTGTCAAGAAGTGGGCGCAGCCGCACTCTTTGACCAATAAGTGATTCCATCTGCATAGGGGCTCTACTATTAGTAGGCGTCAACGACAATAGGCGTGTTTTCCGCCCGTGCAAAATCTACGGCTGCACCGGCGTGCAAGGCGGTGGTATCAAGCAAAGGCCTGCCGATCCAATAGTACCCCAGGGCAGGCTGCAGGCAAGTGAGCCCCAGGCATGCCATGACGCGAGCCGTCTATGGGGGCGGATTCAGATACCCAAACCCCCCGTGCCAGATACAGTTTGACCAAAAATACTCGAGTAAGATTTAGCGCGCTTACCTGCCGTAAGCACGCAGGACTTTCACAGGCTCAATCGTTTCATCCATGTCAATACGCGTAGCCCGACTGCGACGCCAATCATTTCGCCTACGAACGCGGCCGTCGCGATGCCTAGCAGCCGCTCCGGATGAAGTTGGCTAGTTATATCAAATACACGCCCAGGATAGATCGGGCCGCCCCACTCGTAAGGCAAGAGCAGGAGCAAAAAGGTGGCCGTAACACCGAATCTGAAAAATGAATTCGATTTTCCAAACCAATCGCATATCAATCCGACGAAAAAAGTCGCGAGGGCCATAACGACGCCGGCGGTCAGAATCGTGTCAAGGGCAACTAGAAAAGGAATTTGCTCCACTTTGAGCCTCTACGGGTGTCGTCATGAACACATTTACGGCACGCGCTCGTCAATAATTAGCCCATATCAGAACAAGAACGCACAAAGAAAAAGCCGCCTAAAACCATTGAAGGCTTTAGGCGGCTAACTAGCTAATAACACTAGTAAATTCTGGTGCGGCTGGCAGGAATTGAACCCACGACCCCTTGGTTCGTAGCTTTGTAGCTTAATTTAAGTCGTTGATTTTTAACATATTAATGAGTACGTTTGCTACCGTTTATGTACTGTTTAGTACCCTATTTTGATGTCCAATTACCCAAAATTACCCCAGCCATATCGCGAGCCGTGCAAATTGCACGGCTTTTTTTCGTCGCTGCCATATGCTAAAACTACTGTTTGTCAATACAGTATTAAGCCATGCTCACTTACAGTGATCTCAAAGCCATCCAGGAAGGCAATAAGCGCAACGCCGACATCCTTGATCTGCTCCGCGAAATCAAACGCCTACGCGGCCTGGTTGTCGATTCGTGTGTCATGTTCGGGCGCTGGCGCATACATGACCCGTCGCCCGAAATGATGACAGCAATCATCAAGCTCAACGAAACGCTGCGCGCGGAAACCTGCGTGATCGAGCACGAGCGGATGGTCGAGAAACAGCGACAGATCGAATATGTGCGCAACGCTGCGATGCTGGATAATCGCCCGCCTGAGCAGCGCAATTGAAAACGGAACAATTCCCGTTCGCGACCGGGTGATAACGGCTGGCGTTCTCGCACGCGGAGAGCGGCGGCCGACGCATGTTCGGTTCAACCTTGCCTGATTATTGCGTGTCGCACAAACGCAAAAAGACCGCCAGCCCCTCCGAAGAGAGACTGGCGGTTTTTGTTGCGTAGCCGCATCGGGCAAGCACTTGAACGATTTGCCTTTAACGCACATTTCGGCTCAAAACTTAACGTCGAGAGTACCGTTATGCGTTAACCGGCAATTCAGGATGTTTTTATGCGTTTTGGTTTGGCTACCAATGCGACCAGCCAAACAGCCGTACTCCAAACCAAATCGAATGCCGGCGGAGCCACGTCGTATGCTTGCCGATTGCTCGGGTAAGGCGCCATCGATAGACGATCTGCGCGTCCACGGCCGTACACATTTCGAGTAACAGTGCATCGGCCGCCCGGCGTGGTACCTCGTGCGAACCATATAGATAATCATGGAGCGCAGCTGGCGCCCGGTATCTGTCGCCTAGGAAGAGCCAGATGAGAGGAAGTCTGGGAATTGACGCGAAATCCGTCTTCGTTCCGGCCGGGGCCCAGAACGTCCTGCCAAACCGAATGGATAGAAAACCGAGAGCGATGAGAAGCTCGAACAGCCCGCGCCCTTGATTGGCATTCTCGTCGAGTTCTCGTGTGTTGAGGCTCGACAGGAACCTCGGTACACATCCGCCATTCGTCATTATTGCGCCATCGCCGCCGATACCGCGGCCTGGGCAACCGTCAACGCAATAACCGTCGTTCTTTTGGTCTGCTGATCGAGCGAGGATCCCGCGACGATCTTAATCACCAGGGGAAATGCCGTTTGCACGAATTGCGTCAGATTCTGCGGCAGCGCCGGCACGGTCGCGGTACAGACGTGATCGATCACAAACGACGCCTGGCCAAGGTCGGCTTGCTGAGTATTGGTCATATCGGCCGATAGGGCCTGCAGGCTAGCCACCGTAGGTTGAGCCACGGCGCACGCCTTCTTGACCTGGGCGGCCAGGACGGGCGGCTGGCTAGTGGTTGCGCAGCCGGCCAAAAGAATAACGGCCGCAAATGCGGCCAATTTAAGCAATTTCATGATGATCCCTATAAATTAGGTTGGCTGGACTTCTTCGACCCGGATGGAGCGATGGGAATTCACATAGAACGATTGAGATTGCCCGACTGAGAGT
>SCRC01000014.1 GCA_004297945.1 Candidimonas sp.
GGGTGGCGCTACGGGGTGGCGCTACAGGGCTGCCGCTACAAAAACTATTCGAGCGAACGATGGCCCGAATACGGCGTAGGGGCAATTCCCGGCTCTGGATCGGGATGTTTGCCCGCGTGCTGCACCGCATAGGCAAAATAGCGATCATTATTGATGGCAAATTCGACCGTGTCGGCGCACACGCTAAGCACCGCCGCTGCGTCCTCGGCCAGCGTCGGATCGCCCGAATGCAAATGATCCAGGCACAGCATCACCCCGACCTTCTGATCCAGCACCGTATCACACAGGCAGTCGGACAAGGCATCCAGGTTGCTGCCGAAATACTCCGGAAAGTCGACTGCCCTGGCGATAGCCCGTAGCACCGCCGAACGGCTGCGCGCTCGGTCGCAATTCACAACAAAGACAGTCATCCCTAACGCATCGGCCGCCGTGGACAGGTCTTCCTGCGACACCGACGAAACGTCAATCAAACCGCCTTTCTGCAGTTTTTTTTGCAGCGACTGCGCTGGGGCCATGATTACCCCTCCTTAAAAAACGCCTGGATTTCTTCAACATGGCTCAGACTATCCGCGCGGCCCAACCGAATGAGCGCTTGCGTATAGCCGGCCTCGAACAACAAATACGAGATCAATGCGCCACCGCTGGACGGCCCTGAACCCGACGATACACCGAGAACCCGAAAAAGGGTACGGGCGGCATGCGGCATTTCATTCAAATGTTCCATGGCAATCTCATCCAGGGAGCGACTGGGCGTAATTGCCAATGTGCGCACCGGATGGAGCGACTGGCTTTTTATACCATCCGGGGGTAAATGCGCAAGCAATTCGTTAATCCGACCCATGCGTTCAAGGTCCATGGACAGGCTGTCGATAAAAATATTTGATAAAGCTTGCCCTCCTATTTGCGCCAGCGACGGATATTTGGGGCGGTCGTTACGGTTTTCGGGATGAGTATCATCGTGATGCCCTGTGCCGATCACAAATATTTTTCGGGCTCCCAAATGTATCGCGGGGCTCAACGGCGCCAGCTGCCGCATCGACCCGTCGCCGCACCACTCGATCTGCCCATATAGAGGCAGGGCCTGAGCCGGAAACACAAACGGGATCGAACTTGAAGCCATCAAGTGTTCCACACCTATGGTGCACGGCACCGCGCGGCGCAAAACGCGCCTCCAGGGCTGTATGGTGTGATGCGACTGATAAAACGTTAAGTGCTCGCCGCTGGTATAACCCGAAGCCGTAATAGCCAGCGCCTCCAGGTAACCCTGGCTTAGATTATGCGGCAGGCGCTCAAAATCCAGTGTTGAGGCAAGCAGCTCGGCCAGCGGCCGGTTATTAAGCAGAGAGCGGGGGTTTTGATTGCGTAACCCCGGGAACAACCACCCCACCGACAACATCGCGAGCCAGCGCAGACCGCTACGCACCAGCCCGAGGCTATCGGCACGATAGACCATGCCGGTAGACAAATTTTCCCAAAGGGCGCGCAGGCGATCCATCGCGCCATGCGGAGTATCGGCGCGGCACGCCAAGGCGGCGGCGTTGATCGCCCCCGCCGACGAGCCGCAAATGATTTGGAACGGATTCGTAAAATGGGCGCTACGGCTGGCGTCCAGAATCTGGTACACCCCATCGAGCACGCCCACCTGATAGGCGGCCCGTGCCCCGCCTCCGGTCAATACCAAACCTGTGGGGAACGCGCGGGCGCGAGGAGCCCCCGAATCGGGCTTATCGAGGGGTATTGGCATCGACCACTGTGAGCGCCGTCATGTTGATGATCCGACGCACAGTCGAGCTGGACGTCAGTATATGCACCGGCGCATTGGCCCCCAACAAGAACGGGCCCACCGCAATATTGCCGCCGGCAGCGGTTTTAAGCAGGTTGTAGGCAATGTTGCCTGAATCGACATTGGGGCACACCAGCAAATTGGCCTCGCCCTTGAGCGTGGTGGACGGCAGGATGCGCTCGCGCAGGGTTTCGTCCAGCGCGCAATCACCGTGCATTTCGCCATCGATCTCGAGTTCGGGGTCGCGTTCACGGATCAGATCCAACGCTGCGCGCATTTTCGTACCCGAGGCCGAACTGCCCGATCCGAAATTGGAGCGCGACAGCAAAGCCACCTTCGGCACGACATTCAAGCGCCGCATTTCGGCAGCGGCCAGAATCGTGATTTCAGCAATCTGCTCGGCGCTGGGGTCGTCGTTGACGTGGGTATCGACCAAAGCCACTGTATGCTCGGCCAACAGCAGGATATTCATGGCGGCATAGGTTTTGGCGCCCGGCGTCTGACCGATCACCTGATCGATGAACTGCAAATGATTGGCGTAGGTGCCCACCGTGCCGCAGATCAAACCGTCGGCGTCGCCCAGGTACACCATCATGGCGCCGATCAGCGTCAGCCGTCGACGCATCTCGACGCGCGCCATTTCTTTGCTGATGCCGCGGCGGCACATCATTTCCCAGTAGGTTGTCCAATAGCGATGAAAGCGCTCGTCGTATTCGGGATCGGTCACCTCTACATCAACCCCAAGCTGGATGCGCAGGCCAAATTTTTCGATGCGCGACTGCAACACCGCCGGACGGCCGACCAATATGGGTTTGGCGATTTTTTCGTCGATGATCACCTGCACGGCGCGCAATACGCGCTCCTCTTCGCCTTCCGTAAACACAATGCGCGACTTGCCGCCATCGCGCACCAGGCCTTTGGCAATCGAGAACAGGGGCTTCATGAAGGAACCCGAACGATAGACGAACTGTTGCAGCTGCGCGGTGTAGGCGTCCAGATCGGCAATAGGCCGGACGGCCACGCCATCTTCCATGGCGGCGCGGGCCACCGCGACCGCTATGCGCACGATCAGGCGAGGATCAAAGGGCTTGGGAATGAGATAGTCGCGCCCAAACGAAACCCCATAAGTGCCATAGGCCGCCGCCACCACTTCATTCTGTTCTTCCTGCGCCAGCTTGCAGATGGCCCGCACGGCGGCCTTTTCCATGCCACGGGTAATAGTGGTGGCGCCCACATCGAGCGCTCCACGGAAAATATACGGAAAACACAAAACATTATTGACCTGATTCGGATAATCGGAGCGGCCCGTTGCCATCACGATATCGTCGCGCACCGCATGCGCCGCTTCGGGGAGAATCTCCGGAGTGGGATTGGCCAGTGCCAGGATCAGTGGATTAGGGGCCATTTTGGCCACCATTTCGGGCTTGAGCACCCCGCCCGCCGACAGGCCCAAAAACACATCAGCGCCGGCGATGATATCGCCCAATGTACGCGCGGCCGTGTCCTGGGCAAACCGTTCTTTGTCCGGATCCATAAGCGCCACGCGCCCCTTGTACACCACCCCCTCGATATCGGAAATCCAGATATTTTCAACCGGCAACCCCAGGTCGACCATCAAGTCCAGACAGGCCAGCGCCGCAGCACCCGCGCCCGACACCACCACCTTGACCTGATCGATGGCCTTGCGCACCACTTCGAGGCCGCCGGTGAAAGCCGCCGAGACGCAAATCGCGGTGCCGTGCTGGTCGTCGTGAAAAACCGGAATGCGCATGCGTTCGCGCAATTTGCGTTCAATGGTGAAGCATTCAGGCGCCTTGAAATCTTCAAGGTTGATGCCGCCAAACGTCGGCTCCAGGCTGGCGATGATATCGACCAGCTTGTCCGGATCGGTTTCGTTGATTTCAATATCGAAGACATCAATATCGGCAAATTTCTTGAACAGCACCGCCTTGCCTTCCATCACCGGCTTGGCCGCAAGCGGCCCGATATTGCCCAGACCCAGCACCGCAGTGCCATTGGTGATGACGCCCACCAGATTGCCGCGGGCGGTATAGCGGTAGGCATTGACGGGATCGGTCACTATTTCTTCGCACGCAGCGGCCACGCCAGGCGTATAGGCCAGCGCCAGATCACGCTGGTTGGAAAGCTGCTTGGTAGGGCTGATCGCAATTTTGCCGGGGCGGCCATGCTCGTGATAGTCCAGGGCCGCGCGGCGAAGATTTTCTTCCATGATGTTTATTGAGAGTTCGAAAAGTGAGAGATGCCCATTCTAGCCCCAAGCTGGCGTTTAATGGCGGAACGTGCACGACGCCCCGAGAGGACGCCCAAAGCGCAGCACCGGCCTATATATCCTGACCCATATATGGAAAAAGATCATTGGGATCGAATAGCGTCTTGACCTGGGAGTCCAGGTCGGCGGCAAAAAACCAGGCTTCGTCTTCGGAACTGTCATGGTGGGTGGAGAAAACAGGCCGGGCGGGGTCCATGTCGCAGTTCATGGTGAGCTCGTTCAGCACCACCCACTCTACCCAGCCCAAAGCGCCTCCATGGCCCAGCAACAAATGAGCCAGATTAATGTTGTGCCCGGCGCTCGGGAAAAGTGCGTCCAGGCGATACCGCGCCGCCCAAGGGGCCAACCGTCGACACGATTGGGCCGCCGCCTTGCCCGACAGCTCGAACAGATCCGGCACCAGGCGCTGCAGCAGCGCATTTTCAAGCGGTTGGCGGCTGTCCGCGCCAAAAGGGCCAAGTGTCGCGGTTGTGCCATCGGCCAGCAGAACCGACGCGTGATCCAGGCCCGATTTCCAGGTGTCTCCGGTATTCCAATCGCATAGAGTCCGGTCGGCGAGCCAGGCCGCTACGGTAAGATGCCCGGGAATGTCGGCAAACGGTTTGAATCCTGCCGCGCAAAGCTCACCCACGAAGCAGCCCGGCTGTACAAACCACTGGGGGCTGCCCTCGGATAGTCGCCTGAACCCACCCATTTCGTTGCCCGGCTCCACCCACAACGCTGACTGGCCCAGAGGCGTCGCAGGCTGTGGAATGCCGCCGAGGGCCAGCACCACGCGATACTCGGCGCACAAGGCCCGCGCGTGATGCACATCGCCCGGCTCCCCAGGGACCAGACGCGCGCTGCCCACCCCGGTCGTCGCACCGAAATCATACAGGCTGCCCCGGATATTGCGGCGCAGACGCTCGCAGAATTTATCCCAGGGATTACTGGAAGGTCGGCGTCCCATCAGAAAGCCACGACGAGAAGGGGACTCCATACAACGACTCCTTGTGAACAAATAATTCCGTACCGATGCGTCGCGGCCCATCACGCAACGCTCTACAATAAGCACCTTTTCAAGCTCGAGAAGCCCGTTTTATGCCCTACCTAGCCAAGCGTACCGCACAAGTGATGCCATTCTACGCTGTGGATCTCTTCAAGCAGGCCAACGCGCTGAATGCGCAAGGCCACGACATCATTAGCCTGGGCATCGGCGAGCCTGACTTTACCGCACCGGCGCAAGTTCTGGAAACCCTGAACCGCGCAGCCCGCGCCGGCCTGAGCGGCTATACCCCGCCGACCGGGATTGCGCCGCTGCGCGAGGCCATTGCGCACTATTACACGCAGAGCTTTGGCGCAACCGTGGATGCCAAACGCGTGGTGGTGACCTCGGGCGCTTCGGGTGCGCTGCTGCTTACCTGCATGGCCTTGATCAATCCGGGCGATGAAATCCTGATGCCCGATCCTTCCTACCCAGCGAATCAGAATTTTATCCTGGGTGCGGGGGGCGTCCCGCGCCTTATTCCTTGCCAGGCGACGCAACGCTTCCAGTTAAACGCAGCCGATATCCGGGCCCACTGGGGCCCGTCGACCCGCGGTGTACTGATCGCCTCGCCCAGCAACCCAACCGGCACCACCATTACCCGCGAAGACTTGCGCGCGTTGATTGCCGAAGTCAGAGCGCGCGACGGCTTTGTCATCATGGATGAAATATACCTGGGCCTTTATTACGGCGATGCGCCCCAAAGCGCGCTGGCGCTGGATGACAATGTCATCATCATCAATAGCTTCTCCAAGTATTTCCATATGACCGGTTGGCGACTGGGCTGGCTGATTGCGCCCGAATCGATGGTGCCAGCCATTGAAAAACTCGCTGCCAGCCTGGCCATCTGCGCCCCGTCGCTGGCCCAACACGCAGCCCTGACCTGTTTCGAGCCCGAGGTGATGCGTATTTACGAAAACCGTCGCTTGTCCTTCAAACAACGTCGCGACTACCTGCTGCCCGAGCTCGAGCGCCTGGGCTTGCACGTACCGGTAACGCCTGACGGTGCCTTTTATATTTACGCCGACATCCGTGAACATAGTCAGGATAGCGACGATTTTTCGCACCGTCTGCTGCACGAAGCCAGCGTTGCCGCCGTGCCGGGGCGCGATTTCGGGCCCGCCCATGCGCGCCACACCATGCGTTTTTCGTACGCGACCGGCCTGGACCGGCTACAGGAAGCCATCGCCCGCATCGAACGCTTTCTAGCCTGATTTCTAGAGCATTTTTGTTCAAGCTGTATCCAGCATGGGACGTTTGGGTATTTGACTAGATGTGTGGGTATGTGGCTGGATGCTTGGGTATTTGAAGGCGCCGTC
>SCRC01000015.1 GCA_004297945.1 Candidimonas sp.
AGTCGGCCAAGCTCATTGGCTTGAATCCCCACGCCTATCTGCGCGACGTCTTGGAACGCTTGCCGACACACCCGAATAACCGGATCGATGAGCTACTGCCCCACAACTGGACGGCGCCGGTGACCCTCGAAACCGACCCCGCTTCTCAAAAAAATTCCATCTAACGTGCGTGGGGGGATGTAGTTCCCCAAACGCTTACTCTTCCCCAACTCCGGCTTAATATTAAGCGGCTTATCAAATACCCATCGCAATAATTGCTCGAAATTTCTGGCATACAACTCACCATCAGATAAATCGATATAGATTCTTGATTTATAGAATGCAGGAAGTTGCGCTTTACCGTTTTCATCCCTGCTAGCAATTACGGCAACAAACTTATTTTGATCAACACTCTCATAGACTTCGGCAGAAATTATTTGAGTTTCAGTACCTACACCACCCACACGGGCGTTCGCTTTAACGCCATATTGGTCGTCAATTACAAGTATTACCTTCTTTATTCCATCGTCAGTAACCATACGCTCCATAAAGGCGGTTGATGAAGCATCTACCCAATAGGTCGGATATTTTTTTTCGAATGACTTTTCAGTGTCGATCGTAAGAAACTTAGTAATCCGATCAAATGCAGTTCTTATGCCAATACCTATTCCGCCACGCTTACGTTCACGCAAAGCAGTAAGGTAAGCACCCGGTCTTGGCCGTGTTGACGACCTGATCGGCCTTGTATGGGTGTTTACAGCGTTACGTTCCAGGGCAATAGTTCGTCGATCCGATTCACTGGATAGTCGGCGATGGCGGTCAACACATGGCGCAGGCACGCCTCGGGGTTGATGCCATTCAGCTTGGCGCTACCCAGCAAGCTGTACATGGTCGCGGCCCGCTCGCCACCCGCATCGGAGCCCAGAAATAGGTAATTTTTCCGACCCAGGCTTACACCACGCAAGGCCCGTTCGGCCGCATTATTGTCGATTTCGATACGACCGTCGTCCAGGTAGCGTGTCAGCGCCTGCCACTGATTCATCGCATAGCCGATAGCATCCGCTGTGGCGGATTTACGCGACAGGGTCGGCAACTGCGCCCGCAACCAGACATGTAATGCGGTCACGAGGGATTTGGCCTGTTCTTGGCGGGTGGCCTGCCGCACATTGGGCGGGCTGCCGCGTATGGCCGACTCGATCTTATAAAGCGCGCCGACCTGCTCTAGCACGCGTGTCGTGATGGGCGTGGGCTGTGTGGCATGAATATCGTGGAACCGACGTCTCGCGTGAGCCCAGCATCCGGCCTCAATGACACCATCAGCGAGCACATCAAGCATATTTTTGCGGATGGCGAACTGGCCGAAGAATCAGTTGTTCGGTTTTTCCGAACAACTGCCGCTGATGGCAAAATCTACGAGGTGGCACACTACAATCTGGCGATTGTGCTGGCTCTAGGCTACCGGGTACACGCCGTAGGGAAGCGCATACGATTTGATTTGTTCGCCACAACCACAGAAAGCCGGTCGTTAAATTCCTTACCTTCGTCAAATGGATTGCCATCATAGTACGATTCGCTTTCATCAAAATTAACTTGTTCAGGCTCGATATCCATCGATAAGGCCACGGCCTCCCATGCTGCGACTTCAGGCATTAAGCGCCACTTTTTCCAGCGTGGCCGTCTTTTATTTTCCATTCACACACCTTCCAAGCGCCTTCAATAATAAGGTGCCACGCCAGCCGGGGAAGATGCCCGGTTTTCGCTCCGTCGAGCTAGGCGAGGCATTAAACTTTTTGCCTGAAACGTCAGGCGGCGTTGTGACTCAAATTAGGCATGATGCTTTCCCTTCGGCTCAAACCGAATCACAAGGCGCTGGCCGCAGGCTTCGGCATAGCGGCGCAACGTCGACAATGAAGGGGCGTGCTTATGGCTGGCAATGCTGCCGTCGATGCGAGCTATCACAGGCTGTGATACTCCCATGCGCTCGGCAATCTCGGCTTGCGTCAAACCTACACGCTGGCGAACGCGCAATCATTCAGATAGGGCGTTGAACTCGTCAGCTAATGCGTCATAAGCATCCCGAAATTCCGGGTCGCTTTTTCTAGCCTTGTCGGCATAGGCGCGTGGGTCAAATTGGATAGGGTTGTATGCACTCATGGTTGTACCTCTCTTATCCGACGGCGAGCTATATCAAGAACTTTCACAGGGGTGCGTTCCGTTTTCCTAATGAAGCTGTAAATGATAACTACGCGGCGACCAATAACCGTCCCATTGTCCGCAATGCCGGTTTTTCATTCTTGGGTTGCTCAATACCGGCCTGTTCCAATATCCAGCCCTCATACTTGGTATGCCACATCTGTAGCAGGTCGATAGGACGCACGCGGTAATGCTTTTCAGCCGTTGCACTTGGCTTGTGCCCCATGATTTGCGGAATCACGCCAGCTTCAATATCTTGTCATGCGCGGCTCTCGGCTCTTGTATGCGGCCACTGGCAGCGGTCGGGCTGGCAAATACCCATTGCGAAGGCTCCCATGGCTGGCCCTTGCCTTCCACCTTGTCGGCAATGTCCATACGATGCCACCGAAAATCTATATCTGTCCATTTCAGCGCGGCGATTTCTTCACGCCGTGCACCAGTCAATAACACGGTTTGCAGATAGGCAGCCCGTACCGGGTTTTCCAGCTTGCGCACCCGCTCGAACCACGGTTGCAAGTGCTGGCGCTCTAATGCGTCATGTCTGGCATTGGTGCTTGGCACTTCGTCTTTAACGTCCTGCTTGGTGCAAGCCCCCGGTATTACATAATCACGGTATGCGGCTCGGCCAGCACACCAGTTAAGGAAAGCGCGCAGGCGTACAAAACCAGCACGCGCCACGCCGGGCCTATGGCGCTGTTCAATTAGCCACTGCTCCACAGCATCACTATCAATTTTCGATAACGGCAATTGCAGCAGGCCATACAGCGGCCCCGGTTGCGTCGTGTCGCCCTCGCCCTTCTTGCGCCCCCTCAATCGCGTTACGAGCAGATGAAATTAGGGTTGTGGCGGCGTTTAAGGCCGCTCACGGGTTACCCAGCGCCTTTTAGCGCTTCCTTGCGCCGGCTCATGTAGCTACCCGTCAGTTCGTACACGAGCATGCCGACCAGCATGGCCGCTACAAAGGCGACGGCTTTGAGGTGTCCCGACCCTATCGCCACAATTGCGGGGCCTGGGCAAAATCCTGCCAGGCCCCAGCCTGCGCCAAATACCAGGCTACCTAGTACAAGCCGCTTGTCGATGGCCGTTGCGCGGGGTAGGCGCAAGGCGCCGCCTATGAGTGTGTGGGTGCGTTTGCGGGCTATTCGGAAGGCGAAAAAGCCGACCACAATTGCGCCTCCCATTACCAGCGCCAGAGACGGATCCCACAGCCCTGACAGGTCAAGGAAGCCGAGTACTCTGGCTGGATCAGCCATGCCCGAAAGGACCAGCCCGGTGCCAAACACCAGACCGACGAGAAATACCAGAAAGCGTTGCATAGTAATTTCCTTGGTTGAAGCGGGATTCAGCTCAGTACATGGCGAATGAGATACACCGTGATGAAACCCACGGCCATGAAAATCAGGGTGGCCACCAGAGAGCGCGGCGACAGGCGGGAGATGCCGCATACGCCGTGGCCGCTGGTGCAGCCTGAACCCAATCGGGTGCCCAGCCCCACCAGTAACCCGGCGATCACCAACGTGGTCCAGCCGGAATCGATGTTCGAGACAGGCGGCCCCGCCAGAAGTGTCCACAGGATCGGCGCCGCCAGCATCCCAAGAATGAACCACAGGCGCCAGCCCACGTCACCCGATTGGGGTCGCAATAGCCCGCCCACAATTCCGCTGACACCAAGAATACGTCCGTTGACAAGGATGAATATCGCCGCCGCGAGCCCGATCAGTAGTCCGCCGGCCAGCGAGGCCCATGGGGTGAAATGGATCCAGTCGATCGATGGCATTATTTTTCCTCTTGTTTATCGCAAAATTGCGCGTACAGCACCTTCATGACAGCTCGCGTAGGTGGGCTGGAAATCCGGTAGTAGATATTTTTTCCTTCACGTCGCGTAGCGACAAGTTCTTCTGTGCGCAGCACACCCAGTTGCTGCGACAGTGTGGGCTGCCCGATGCCTACAAGTGCTTCGAGCTCGCCGACACATTTTTCGCCCTGCGTCATCTGGCATAGCAGAAGTAACCGGTCCCGGTTTGACAGAACCTTCATTAGCCGACAGGCCGCGTCCGCCGCGTTGCGCATTACGTCCATATCCAGGGCCGCTTCTTGTGTCATGCCTGAAATCTCTCTTTTATCTAAGTAAATAACATTATATTTATAAATATAATATAATTCAACACAGTATTTGAAGCATCTCATTTGAAGTATCTCGTTTCCCAGGATTCGCCGGAGGATGTTATGAATCCCGTTGTAAAGGAATTTTTTGAACCCGTGACCGGGACCCTGACTTACGTGGTTTTCGAGAGGGTGGGTTCTTGCTGTGCCGTGATTGATTCCGTGCTGGGCTTCGATCCCAAGTCGGGACGCACGGATACCCGGTCGGCCGATCAGCTCATTGAGTTCATTGGTCGGCAAAATCTTCAGGTGCAATGGATTCTGGAAACGCATGCCCATGCCGATCATCTTTCGGCCGCGCAGTATATTCAAAAGCAAGTGGGCGGCAAGGTTGGGATTGGTGCCAACATTACTCTTGTTCAGAGTGTGTTCCAGAAGATTTTCAATCTGGAGCCTTCTTTCAAACTGGATGGCAGCCAATTTGATCATTTGTTTTACGACGGCGAGACGTTCGCTATTGGCAATCTGCGCGGAAAGGTGATGTGCGTACCCGGGCATACTCCCGCTTGCGTGGCCTATCAGGTTGGCGATGCCGTGTTCGTTGGCGACACCTTGTTTATGCCTGATGTGGGCACGGCGCGGTGCGACTTCCCCGGCGGAGATGCTCACGCCATGTATCGTTCGGTTCAAAAACTGTTTGGTTTGCCGCGGCGGACGCGACTATTCACCTGTCATGATTATCCCCCCAACGGCCGTCCGGTCCGATGGGAGTCGACGATTGAGGAGCAACGCGCCGGCAATATTCATATTCGCGACGGCGTGAGCGAAGCAGAGTTCGTGCTCGTCCGCAGCAAGCGCGATGCCACGCTTGAGATGCCGACACTGATTTTGCCGGCCGTTCAGGTGAATGTCCGTGCCGGAAAAATGCCGCTTCAAGAGGCGAATGGTGCGACGTATTTAAAAATACCCATCAACGTGCTGTGACGGATCGATAAAAGGAATGGCCATGGAAATGAAATGCCCGCACTGCGGCTAACGTAATCGTGCGCCCGCCAGCAAGCTCGACAGCAACCCTGCTTGCGGCAAGTGTCACGAGCCGCTTTTAAACAGCCCGATAAGCTGGGCGGTGCCGTTGTTTTCGCCAAGATGGACACTGAATCCCACCAGGAAATTGGAGCCAAATTCAATATCCGCTCGATCCCCACCTTGGCGACGTTTTTTAGTGGGAAGGAGCTTGGCCGCACAGTAGGAGCACTGCCTGGGCCAGAGCTGGAAAAATGGGTTCAACGGGCTATTGAACAGACTGCGAATACATAAGCCTGCATAAGGTGAAGCGTTGCACGTCCGAGCGGCTGTGGATCTGGCCATTAGATATTTTGATGGCCTTGATCGTGATCTAGATGTTCATTTACTGTATGCAGATCAGTCGCTATTGTCGATTGACGCGGCTATGCGCGATCAGGGTATTGTGCTGACGAGTCCGTGGCTTGTAGAAGAGGAATTGGCTCTAGAGCTTCTTGTCGAGCCATTTACGCAATTTCTGCCGCTCGATAGCGGCTTCTACCTGGTCCATCAGTGGGTTGGCAATTTGCGTCCGGCCGTCCACACCTTGATGCAGTGGCTGATCCAGCACGAGTCATTCTCGACTCGCAAATAATTTATCGTAAGCCGCCAGCAGCGTCTGGTGCATGGCGCTGCCCTGCATGTCGGGGCCCAGGGGTTCGAGTCCGAAGAAACGCTCGCTGCGGTCTAGCAAGGCCTGGGCCTGGCGTACTGTTTCGGCACCATACATCATCACCAGTGAGCGGTGGTAGTTCTCTATGCTTTCGACGTTAAGCATGCTTTCTATGCAGCGATACACCAGGCGGCGCGCTGGATTCAGATCGTTGAAATGATGAATCCAGTCGCAGCCTTCGCGAGTGGCGTCCTCATCACCCACGGCCAGCGCCAGCAGCGTTTTCAGCTCACCGATGCGCAGTTGTTTCCATGGCGTGCCCACAGGAATCGCCAGGCCCAGAATTTCCCAGAGCGGGCGTTCATCATTCAGGTTCATGGTTTGCAGGTCGGACAGCAGTTCAGTCGCTTCGGCATCACTTAGATCGGACAGGCGCAGCAGCGCCGGGCGAATAGCATTGCCGATGCTATTGTTTTCCCATTCAAGATCTTCGACCGGATAAATCTCGGACATGCCGGGCACCAGGATACGGCAGCTGTACGCGCCTTGTTCGCTAAAGTCGGAGACGTAAATATCTTTGCCTTCGCCGTGAATGCATTGCACGAGCCAGTGGTAGTCTTCCTCGGTGGTGGTGCCAAAGTTCCAGTCGACAAACTCAAAGTCCGGCGTATTGCCCATGAAGTTCCAACTGATCACGCCGCTGGAATCGACAAAATGAATTTCCAGATTGGAGACGGCATTGATCTCGCTCATGTCAAAGCCCGGCTCGGGAAAGCCTTCCAGCGAGTCCAGCGCGCGGCCTTGCAGCAGCTCGGTCATGGCGCGTTCGAGCGCGATTTCCAGGCGCGGATGCGCGCCGTAGCTGGAGAAGACGCCCTGGTCTTTCGGGTGCACCAGCGTTACATTCATAACGGGGTAGCGTCCGCCCAGTGACGCATCCTTGACCAGAATGCCAAAGCCCGCGTGGCGCAGGCCCGCGATGCCGGCCTGAATATTTGGAAAGCGTGCGATCACTTCATCGGGCACTTCGGGCAGGCACAGCGCTTCGCTGATGATGCGATATTTACTGTGCCGCTCGAAAATCTCGGACAGGGCCTGGGTGCGTGCTTCCATCAGGGTGTTGCCCGCCGCCATTCCATTACTGACGTAGAGATTGCCGATGATGTTGACAGGGAAGTAAACCTGGGCGCCATCGCGCAGGCGCGTGTAGGGCAGGGTGCAGATGCCACGCTTTACGTGGCCGGAATTCAGGTCGACCAGCACTTCGCCGTCGATTTCACCGTCGGGGTTGTAGAACGCACGCAGCTCGGAGTTAAGCATTTCATCGGGCCATTTCCCGTCCGGTGTGGGCGCGAACCAGCGCTCTTGCGGATAGTGTACGAAAGGACGGTTGGCGCGGGTTTCGCCCAGATAAAAGTGAGTCCAGAAATAATGAGTGCCCAGGCGCTCAAAGAATTCGCCGTAGGCACTGGCGCGCGCAGCCAGTTCAGTCGCGCCCTTGCCATTGGAAAACAGCATTGGGCAGTCATTGTCCTTCATGTGGGTGGACCAGATGCCGTCGACTTCGTGCAGCAGAGAGGATTCATTAAGATGAAACCCGCGAGCCGCCAGCTTTTTCCGCATGGTGTCGATGGTTGATTCGAGCGAGGCGTCTTTGCCGGGGATAAAGCTTTCGGTTTGCATAGGGGGTCTCAGTGAAGGCGCGGCAAGTGGGCGCCGCCTGTTGGCACCCCGGTGAGATCGCGGGCGCGCCCCGAGTGTAGCAGTGACCCATTTTGCGTGGTTTTTGCGGTGCTATCGGATGGCGCCGTAAAGTAGCAGATCGCTGCTGACGGCAAGGGCGGAGCCGTCGTTGACGGCATCCCTTGGGCGCAATGTGTTTTGACTCTGTCGCATGTTTTGTCTCCGAAGTGGATTTTTTAAGTGTGTTCAGGGTTTAAGTTCCAGCGGCGTAATCGGAATGGCTTGGCAAGTCAGGCATTGATCGGGGGGGCCATCGTAGGGCGATAAATGAGCAACGGCTCCGCTCTCGATATGCATCATGCAGCTTTCGCATTGCCCAACCCGGCAACCGCTGGGCAAGCGCACACCCGCGGCTTCAGCGGCATCGAGCAGCGTTCCGGATTCAGGCTTCCATACAAACTCTGTCTGCGAGCCGGCAATCCGAACGCGTTGTGGTTCACTTGTATGGGGAATTTTCACGCTCGACACAAACGTTTCGCTGAAGATATCGAAGGCGGGCACGCCCTGGGCGATGAGTCCGTTGCGCGCACTGCTTAAAAACTCCTCAGGCCCGCATAAATAAACCAGTGGGCGTTGGGCGATCAGCGTTCGGGCGATCTTTCTGAAGTCTGGCCGGCCCACATAATCGTAGTCTCGCGGACATTGGTCGCTGTCTGCGGGCGACGTATAAAAAATCTCCATTTGGCTTGTGGGCAATTGCGTAATCAGGTATCTGATGCGATCGGCGTAAGGGTGAGACGCATGGTTTCGGCATACGACAATCAGTTGCACCTGAGGAGGGTGTGTGTCAGATGCCTGCAGCGCAAGGGATTCGAGATAGCCAAGGAAAGGCGTAATGCCTATGCCGCTTGCAATACACACGACGGCGCGGCGGCCCGTCATCGGTGGCGTGAACAGGCCCGTCGGCGCAGTGAGATTCAGTATGTCGCCGGGCTTGAGGCCATGGATGTATCCCGACATGCGCCCTACGCCGTTTGCACTGTGGATTCTCTTGGCGCCTATCGAAAGTATTTTGGAACCTTGGCTGGCGCCAGTAAGAGAGTATGAGCGAGACAGGCTGCTGTCGCGCGAGGCGACGATGACATGCTGCCCGGGTAGAAAGTCGGGAAGCGGTCCTGCGTCGCACGGCGCAAGCTCTAGCGCCACCACATCACTGGCCGGGATTTGGCGACTGACAATAGAGAAGCTGCGCTCACCGGACCACAAGCCACGGTTCTGCTCTTGCGCTCGTTCGATATTGCACACGCTGGCGCGCAAAGGAACTGATCCGCTGACCGGGTCGTGTTCCTTATCGTCAAGTGCCGCATTAATGTTGGAGCTTAGTGGCCCGCTTGGCGGGGATCCGGCGCGGCCTAGCGCAGGGCAATCTTCCCACCACCCAAACTCTGCGATCACTACACGGTCGTCCAGCGCCGGGTTGATACGTGCTCGTAGTAAAGCGCTACCCGCCGGTGTATTCACATTGATCCAGTCGCCCGTCGCGACAGATTTTTTGTGAGCCAGGCCAGTGCCTATTTCTACGCCTGGATCGGGTGACTTACGACGCAGAGAAGCAATATGCCGGTACGCGCTATGGACAAACCAGCCGCTTTTGGCCGTGGTCAGCACCAATGGGTAGCGTTCGTTCGACTTGTTTTCCGCGGGCGCCTGGGCGGGTTCAACAAAGCAGGGCAGGGCAGGCTGCCCGTGATCGAGCAATAGTTCCGAGTAGATTTCCACGCGTCGACTTGGCGTGGTGAAACCGGGAGCCTCGGTGTCGAGGTGTTCGGCCGCGTACTTTTCGTAGCGAAACGGTTGCGGAAAACGCATGCCTTCGGGTGCTGCCCTCAGTTCTTCCACCGTCACTCCCAGGGGTTTCAGTTGATGATTCCAGCCGGTATGGACGTCGCCGCCGAAAAACTGATCTGCCATTCCCATACGTTTGGCAAGCTCGAAGGCGATGTCGTAGTCGGCCCTGGCCTGACCGTGCGGCGCCAGCATGCGGGGGCGAAACTGAACCAGTTCACATGCAGACTGAGTAATCTCGAAGCCTATTTTGAGTGCTTCGCGTTCCCAGGGCATATTGGCGGGTAAAACGATATCGGCGTTCTGCGCGGTCGGATTCATGAACATATCAACGTGCACATGAAAGTCCAGCGCCTGCAGCGCCCGAAGATTGCGAGCGGAATTACCCTGCGAAACCACGAAATTCGTGCCGAAGCTCATCAGGGCGGCGACGCGGTAAGGGCGGGCATCGATGGCCGCGTTGCAGAAGTCGCGTGCGGTAATCCATCCGTGGCATGGGGGCCCAAGCGGCAACTCTTCAAGGCCTAGCGCTTTGGCCTGCTGGGCCGGCGCCAGCAGGCCGTAGTCATTGACGCTATTCGTAGGGGGTGAGACCGTCCATATATTGCCCCCGGCTCGATCGCATGCGCCAGTCAATGCATAAAGAGTGGCAATAGCGCGATCAGTCATGGTGGCGTTTGTATGTTGGCCAACGCCCGTCCAGGAATGGTAAGCAAGCCGCGGACTGCCCGAGAACAGGCTATTGAAGCGTCTGATGTTCTCGGGAGCCATCCAGGTCAATTCAGCCACTCGTTCCACGGTGTATGAACTGATCTGCTCGGCCAATAGCTCGAACACGGTGGCGCACGGATAATGCGTGCCGCCATGGGCCTGGACGCGCAGGCGTGCACGCAGGCAAGGGTTAAGAGTAGCGGGCATGGCCTGTCGTGTGTCGTACGGACTCAGCGAGCCGTCCGCCAGGGCCACGACATACACATCTTTACGGCCGTTCTGCCAGACGTCATATTCGGTCAGCAGTCGCTGTGTCTCAAGGTTGACGAGCATGGGGGCGTTGGTCCAGCGCTTGACGAAGCTGGCGCCGTAGCCTTCCGTTAGAATTAAGTGGCGAATTGCCCCCAATGCCAAGGCTCCGTCTGCGCCAGGACGGATACGCAGCCATAGGTTGGCTTCCTGGCCCGACCCGTCGGGTTTGGGATCGATCACAACGACTTGCGCGCCTCGGCGTTTGGCATCGGCGATCCGCGTTGCCTGCGCAAGCCATGTCCGGGCAGGGTTGTGACCCCAGAGCACGATGACGTCGGCCTGCTCGTAATCGGGAGCCCCTATGCCGCGTCCAAAAGTCAACGCATGTGCGTAGTCCTTGTGCCACCCGCACACTTCTACGGCGTAGATAAGATTGGGGCTGCCGAAGCAGCGAACGAAACGCTCGACCCATTCAAAGCTGTCTATCATCGGTGTGCCGCTGGGTGTGGTTACTGCGAACGCCACTGATTCGGCGCCTTGCGCCGCGCGAATGGCGCCTAGCTTTGCGGCGATTTCGGCCAGTGCTTCATCCCAGGTGATGGTTTCCCAGCCGGCGTCAGCATCGGTTCGCGCATGTGTGCGGCGCATGGGCTTGGTCAGTCGGCGCGGACTGCCGACCAGTTCGGGAGCCGCCCGTCCTTTCGCACACAGCGCTGCGCCCGTTGGATGTCCCGACAAAGGCTTTACGCTAAGCAGGCGCCCATCCACGATTTCATTCAAGGTTCCGCAACGCGACCGGCACAGCGTGCAATATCCAGGAATATCCATTACTGTCCTATATAACTAACGCGTGACGCATTACTGTGAATGTATCACGCGTCACGCGTTACTACAAGCCAGCGCTTGCTATAATCAATGGGTATCAACGGAGGCAATGATGAATTTCTCGGGTGAATTGACACATCCTCAATGGGAAGGGGATCAGAGCCTTCGGGAAAAGGTGCTGCAGCAGATCAGGTTCGATGTGGTCTCGGGCAAATCCCCGCCCGGCATGGTTTTGTCTGTGCCTGGCGTTGCCCGCCAGCTTGGCATCTCAACCACACCGGTGCGCGAGGCTTTGCTGGAGCTAAGCTCGGCAGGTCTGATCGAGCCTTTGCGCAATCGCGGATTCAGAGTGGTGGAATCATCCCTGCAAGATCTGAAAGACTTGTTCACCCTTAGAGAGCAGCTTGAAACCTACGCGTTGATCACGGTGGCGAAGACGGGTCTGAAAGACAAAGAGGTATTGGAAGGTCTGGCCGATGCCATAGCGCAAGCGGTACAAGAGGGAAACGTACATGACTATCTCTCGGCAGACCGCGCGTTTCATCATGCACTTGTCGTGCAGGCCGGCAATCGGTTGCTGACCGACACGATCATGAAACTGCGCGACAATATGCGTCTTTATGGTATCGATTCAAAAGAAGGCCTCGTCAGGCAGCATGCGTCCGTTAAAGAGCATCACCTGCTTGTGAAGCTATTGAGCCAAGGGCGGCAAGCTGAGGTATCGAAGCTGATCTGCGTTCATATCCGCGATTGGGAGCCGGTATTTTCAGCGGCGATTGTGAAATCGGCGACGCGGGCTGCAAGCGTGGCTTGAATGATGTGGTCGGATCTGGAATTCACGCCATCGCTACCGCCCCGTCGCTCGAACCGCTGAAAATGGCAGCCACAAGGGCTGCCGCTACATGAGATGACTGCGCCGGCGAGCGTGGTCAATATCAGGTTTGTATCGCTTTCAGCAAGCGCCAAAATCAACCAGCGTCCGGCCGTAGGTGTTTCCGTCCAATTGCGTTTGAATGTGCGCAGGCAAGGTGTCGAGCTGGATGCGGTGCACATGCGGTGCAAGTAGCGCGAAGTTCGGCTTCCACTTATCGGACAAGCAGGCCCAAACGCGATGTCGAGTGGCCCAGTCCGCATTTGACACAATCCCAAACATTTGTACCCTGCGCACGATAAATGGCAACACGCTGCCCTTAAACTCGTTTGAACTTGCGTTGCCTACCGAAGCGACTAGGCTGCTGTCTGCCATGGATCGGAGTAGCCACGCCAGCATTGTCCCGCCTACGTTGTCAATGGCCGCCGCGAAGCGTGGTTTTTCGAGTGCGCGTGCGGGAGTATCCAGTATGCGTGCGTCAATAACTTCGCTGGCGCCCAGAGCGAGTAAAGCACGGGTTTTCTCTACCCGTCTGGTGACGGCGGCAACACGGTACCCAGCTTGCGCGAGAATGGCGATTGCCAGGACGCCTACTGCCCCGTTGGCACCGGTGACCGCCACCACACCTTTGTCCGGTGTCAGGCCCAGTTGCTCGAATCGATCCAAACACATTCCGACTGTAAATCCGGGCACACCAAGCGTCGCCGTTTCAAATGCCGTCAGGCCTTCAGGCAAGGCCATCACACGCTCCGCTGATGTGCGAACGTATGAAGAGAAGCCACCATCAAAGGTAATGCCGGTTTCAAAGCCGTGGATCAGGATGGATTGCCCGACAGGTAGGTGGCTATTTGAGCTCTGCACCACATATCCGACCAATTCGATTCCAGCGGTGCGTGGAAAGGTGGTAATTATCTTTGCCTGGCCCGTGGCGGCTAGGCAGTCTTTATAGTTAACGCCTGCATAGTGTGTACGAATAACGATATCCCCTGGGCTCAAATCATTCAGTTTCAGACGCGTCAGGCGGCTTTCAGTCTTTCCATTCACCATGTCAGTGCGTAAAGCAAGGAAAATGTCGGGTATCGCGGGGGAGGTCTCTGTCATGAATTATCCGATGGAAGGACACATCTCTACATGTAAGCATGCCAGATCAATCGCGGCAAGACTTGGTTTCGCCTATCGAAATTGGTGCTCGACTTTTGACACATCTATCGCCAAGATGCTTTGTTAAACGGCAAGCCTATAACGAAAACCTTGGAAAATGCATATGGAAAAGTCGACAGAACGATTATTTGGAGACCATTTTTTAACTTCTTTAACGATTGACGAGCGTTTGTTGGTGAGTCGAGTACGGGCGCTTTGCCGACGCACATTGGGTCCGGAGGCGGCGGCCGTGGCGCGTGAGGACGTGTTTGCCTGGAACACCTTTCGAACGTTGGCGCGCGAGGGCATTATTGCGACCGCCTTCCCTAAGGAATACGGCGGTACTGACTCCAGGCAAGTGCTGCGGATCCGCATCATTGAGGAGATTGGTCGTGTGTGCAGCACCGCTGCATCAATGATCACCGGCACCGATCTTTCTTCGCGAGCTATCGTGGCGGGTGCAACGCAGGCGCTGAAAACTGAATTGCTGCCTCGACTTTGCACGGGGGAAATTCAGTCGGCTTTTGCCTTGACCGAGCCAGGCGCTGGTTCTGATGTGCGTGGCTTGGAAATGTTGGTGCGGCGAGTCGGTGATAGCTATGTCGTCAACGGCCGCAAAAAATTCATTACGCGTGCGACCACTGCCGACTGGTTCGTGGTAGTAGGGCGGTTGGCAGACGACCATTCCAAGTTTATTGCGTTGTTGGTACATAAAGACGCGCCTGGCTTGACGATTAGCCCTGAAGTGGGCAAATTGGGTTGGTTTGGCGTACCTATTTCTTCATTGCAGTTTGACGACGTTGCTGCACCGGCGACGCATCGTCTGGGCGAAGAGGGAGAGGGTTTTAACTTGGCCCAGGATGCTCTTTTACGGGCTCGGATTGGCCATGCGGGAATGGCGCTCGGGAGAGCGATAGGAGCTATTGAAATTGCGTCCGCTTACGTGACAGAGCGTAATGTTTTCGGCAAAACGCTGGGTGAGCAACAGGGTGTTCAGTGGATGCTGGCTGACATGGCTACGCAAATTGAAGCCTCGCGCGCGCTGTTGGCATTGACAGCGGAAAAATATGATCGGGGCGACGCGGATGTCGCAATTTTCGCATCGATGGCGAAACAGCATTCCACCGACCTATGTATGAAGGTGGTAACGGACACTTTGCAACTTACCGGTGGCAGGGGGTATTTGCAAGATTTTCCATTGGAACGTTTTTTTCGTGACGCCAAGCTAAACCAGATCGGCGAGGGTGCCAGTGAGGTGCACAAGACGGTGATAGGACGTGACCTGGTGCGCCGTGCTCGCACGGCTGAGCGCAATCCGTGCTTGCATGAAGGCCTATTGACCGAATACTGAAGGCGAGATACTGTTGGCCCGCCCTATGTGGACGGACGTCGGCAATGGTATAAGTTAGCGGGGTTAAATCACCTTCTCATTACGTAATTGTGCGAGATCTACGGCTCCAAGCCCCAATTCGGCGTATATCTCAGCGTTGTGTTCACCGACCGCCGGGCCTGTGCGAGGGGTCGGCATCTGTCTGCCTACGATCCTTGGCACCACGCATGGCGCAGGCAAGCTGCCGTAATCGGGATCGGGGAGTCGAATGATGGACTGTCGTGCAATGAAGTGAGGGTCTTTTTCGATGTCCTCAATCGTATATATCTTGCTGAATGGAGTCTCTGCGGCTTCCAGCACCTGCGCTATGTGTGGGTAATTGTGCTTGGCGAACCAGACGCTCAAGCCAGAGTCGAGCACGTGCATGTTGACGACGCGATCAGGATTGGTGCGAAAACGGGAATCGGTTGCCCATTCGGAGTGGCCGATAGCTTTGCACAACCGGCCAAAAATGACATCGGAAGACGCGACCAGCGAAAAATACACGCCGTCGGAACTGTGGTACATGTTGGAGGGGGCGGTGTAACTGGCGCAATTGCCCGCAGGCATGCGCACAAGGCCTAATTGTTCGTGTTCGACTGGAAGCGGATCGAGCAGCCGGAATAGCGCTTCGGTAGCGGAAAGATCAATCTCCACGCCACATGCTTGGGGATCGCCACGCAGCCGTGCCACTTCGGCAGCGATAGAAAACGCGGAAAACAGCCCTGCAATAGCATCGCCTACCGGAAAATTGGTGTGCAATGGCGTGCCTCCTGCTTCGCCAGTCAGGTTGGTGAAACCGCTCATGGCTTCGAATATGCGCGCGAAGCCAGGCCGGGCGCGAGCCGGTCCTGTCTGACCAAAACCTGTCAGGCGCAATATGATCAAACGAGGGTTGGCTGCGAACAAGGTGTCTGTGTCCAGACCCCAGCGTTTCATCGTTCCAGTACGAAAATTTTCGATCAGAACATCAAAGGTTGGCAGTATCGCCAGCAGCATATTCCGCCCTTTCGCCTTGCGCACGTCAAGTGAAATGCCGCGTTTCCCCCTATTAGCCACCTTCCACCATAATGCGTTGCCATCTTTCACGGGTTGCAAGGCACGCAGCGGATCACTGCCGTCAGGCAGTTCGAGCTTGATGACCTCAGCACCATGATCTGCGCACAAGGTAGCCCCGAATGGGGCTGCCAGCACCGTGGCCATGTCAAGAATGCGCACTCCCGAGAGGGCGCCACAAGAAGAGTCTACAGGCTTCAAGTCAATGTCTCCATGACAATGCGATTGAGAAAGACCTCTGTTTTGCCTGATAGCTCGCCGGACTACAACCAGAATATCGCTGTGCGAAACAAAGTTTCTAATTCGTTGACTTGAATTCAGAGAATGTTGATCATGATTACAACTCAACCTAACCAAACGCCATGTCGCCTATTACATTGCCGGGGCTTGTTAACCCGCATGACTTGTCAACCGACCGACAGTTTTCGATGAATCTGGCCCGCGGTCTGGAGGTGTTGCGCGCATTTACACCGCTCGATCCGGTATTGGGAAACCGCGACATTTCGGATCGCACAGGGCTGCCCAAGGCCACGGTATCCCGACTTACGTACACGCTGACATTGCTTGGGTACTTGAGCCACGACGAGCGTTTGCAAAAATACCGTCTTGGTTCGGGCGTATTGTCGCTGGGTTATCCATTGCTGGCCAGCATGCGAGTACGTCAGGCTGCGCATGTGTTTATGGAGCAGCTTGCGCGCGAAACAGGGTGCACAGTCAATCTGGGTATGCGTGATCGAACTAACGTTGTTTATATTGATACCTGTCGCGTGGATCAGGGAAACGTTTATCAGCCCGATATTGGCAGTACACGCCCGTTGCTTTCAACGTCCATTGGGCGCGCGTTGATATTGGCTTGCACGATGGCGGAGCGTACGGCTATTTTGAATCACCTGAAGGTTGAAGACCGTGAGCGTTTCGCTCGCGACAAACTATTTTGGGATGAGGAAGTCAAATCGTTCGATGCGCGGCGGTTTTGTCATTCTCGTGGCGATTGGAGGACAGAAGTTCACGCCATTGCCGCACCTATACGCCAACCTAGAAACGAATCGACCATTGCATTGAATTGCACGATGTCCGCGCATCGCTTGCAGAAAGACACCATGGAACGCGAAGTTGCGCCTCGCTTACTGGATGCGGTTCGGCAGATTGAGATCGCTTGCGGTATTCATTGAAACCAGTTAGGCAGAATAATTTTCATGATTCGAGACACTCTGAAATTTAGTCAACTTTTAGCCGAAGTGCGGCAGTTCGTGTGCATGGAGTGTATGCCGCGAGAGCAGGAAATTGACCTGACCGACTTGATTCCAGAATCAATCGTACAGCGTATGCGTATTCTGGGGCTGTTTGGCCACAGCATTCCAGAAGAATATGGCGGGGCGGGCCTTACGACCGAAGAGTTGGCGTTGGTCAATATCGAGGTATCGCAAGCGGCGACGACTTTTCGGGCTCGTTTTGGCGGCAACACGGGTATCGCGTCCGAGTCGTTGATTGTTGACGGGACATCTGAGCAAAAGCGTCGATATCTTCCCGCGCTCGCTAGCGGCGAGATGACGGGCTGTTTCGCATTGACCGAGGCGCAGGCGGGTTCGGATGCCACTGCGCAAATGGCGACGGCCGTTAAAGACGGCGCCCACTACGTCATTACAGGCAGCAAGTGCTATATCACCAACGCTCCCATTGCCGATCTTTTTACGGTCTTTGCCCGCACCGATGAAAGCGTTGTCGGCTCGGCGGGTATTACCGCCTTTCTGGTTGAGCGTGGCACGCCCGGCCTTTATACGCCGATGGCATATCGCAAAATGGGGCAGCATGGATCACCCGTTGGTGAGGTAATTCTGGAGGAATGTCGGGTTCCGGCCAGCGCGATTGTAGGGGGTGTTGCGGGGCGTGGGTTTCGCACGGCCATGAAAGCATTGAACAAGCAACGCATTAATCTTGCGGGTTTGTGTGTTGGCCCTGCTATTCGCCTGGTGGACGAAATGGTTCGGCGAGCACGCATTCGCCATCAATTTGGCCAATCTATTGCCGAATTTCAGTTGGTTCAGCAAATGATTGCCGAAAGTAATGTGGAGGTTCATGCCGCGCGTGCGTTGGTGCTGGAGACCGCCCGTAAGCGTGACAACGGCGAAGACGTCACTATGGAAGCGTCGATGTGCAAACTGTTTGCATCGGAAATGTGCGGTCGGGTGGCTGATCGCGCAGTACAGGTATTTGGCGGCGGCGGCTATATCGCCGACAACGTGGCCGAGCGATTTTATCGAGATGTGCGGCTCTTTCGTTTGTACGAGGGCACAAGCCAGATTCATCTCATCAATATTGCCAAGCGCACTATGGCGCTGGCAGAGCAAGCCAAGCCGCAATGAAAGCACTCGAGAACTTACGTGTTGTCGAGTTCGCCACGGTGGGTGGGGTGCCGTTTTGCAGTTGGCTGTTTGCCCAACATGGTGCGCAGGTTGTGCGCATAGTGAATCCTCGCCAACCAGAGTTGGGCGTGCCAGTCGATCCGATAGCCGATATGGGGTGCTGGGGCAGGGAAGAGTGGGTGCTCGACCTGAAGTCAGACATAGGGAGAAATGCAGCGTTGGAGCAGATCGCCACCGCTGATGTGCTGCTCGAAGGCTTCCGTCCTGGCGTCATGGAGAGGCTAGGTCTGGGACCCGAAATTTGCCACCAATGCAATACGGCGCTGATCTATGCGCGCCTGGTGGGTTGGAGCCGAGGCGGCCCCTGGGCTGAGCGCGCCGGGCATGATATCAACTACATATCCATGGCCGGCGTCATGCACGCGATGGGTTCCGAGGCAGTGCCATTAAATCTGGTTGCTGATCTGGGCGGAGGAGGCATGTATGCCGCGTTCGGCATTATGGCCGCGTTGCAAATGCGTGCACATACGCGCCGAGGTAGTGTGGTAGACACGGCCATGGCGGCTGGAAGCTTGCATCTGCTGACGAATGTCTTCGGGCGGCTGGCGCACGGGGCCTGGAACGACAAAGCCGCAGCCAATGTGATCGATGGTGGCGTGCCGTGGTATCGAACTTATCAGACGGCGGATGGCCGGTATATGGCAGTGGGGGCTATTGAAGAGCGGTTTTATTTGACTTTTGTTAAAGGCCTTGGTCTTGACGCTGACGAGCTTCCGTCACGCTTGAACCCTCAAGCATGGCCCCAACTTGCCGTACTTTTTTCTGCGCGCTTTCAAAGCTTCGACTTTACGCACTGGGTCAATATATTTGAATTGCTGGAAGCCTGTGTCACACCCGTCTTGACTTTGCAAGAAGCACGGGAACATCCCGTGAATCGTCATATGTTCGTTGAAATGGGTAAATTTTCTGTGCCTGCGGCGGTGCCGCAAATCAATTTTTTATAATATCTGGAGACAAACCATGCGCAACTTGACTATCAACAGGCTTTTTGGCCTGTCCGCATCATTATCAGTTCTTCTCATGGCAACATCGGCTTTGGCACAAACCAGCCACTATCCGACGAAACCCATAAAAATCATTGTGCCGTTCACCGCCGGTGGAGTCGTGGATACCATCACACGCATCATTGGTGGCAAATTGGCTACCGAATATGGGCAATCAGTCATCGTGGAAAATCGGCCAGGGGCGGGCGGGTCAATTGGCACGGAATATGTGGCACGGTCCAAACCTGATGGTTATACCTTGTTAAGCGTGAGCCCTGGCCATGCCGTTGCCCCAAGCATCATCAAACATGTTGCCTGGAGCCCTGTGAAGGACTTTCGGGCAGTGGAAGAATTTGGCATTGTTCCGAACGTGTTCGTCGTCAAGCCTGATCTGCCGGTAAAGAATATGCCCGAATTGATCGCTATGGCCAGGGCGAGCAGCAAGCCATTGACTTATGCGACAGCCGGGATTGGCACGTCGAATCATTTATCTGGTTTGTTATTGGCCCAAATGGCTCACGTCAAGTTGGAACAAGTCCCTTATCGTGGGCAGCCCAATGCTTTGAATGACGTGCTGGCGGGCCGCGTCACGACGATGCCGCTAACAATTGCGTTGGCTGGTCCGTATATAAAGGCGGGAAAATTACGTGGGCTTGCAGTCACTACCGCAACGCGCGCAACGGAGTTTCCGAATATTCCGACAGTAGCCGAATCCGCCAATCTCCCTGGTTATGCAGTCGGTACGTGGTTTGGCTTTGTAGCACCCAAAAAAGTACCCGATGCAATCGTGCAGAAGCTTTCAGCAGACATCGTCAAGATATTGGCCATGCCCGATGTGAAGAAACAGTTGGCAGGAATCGGGATGGAGATGGCTCCCGAAAACCCGCAACAATTTGACGTCTTTATTGCATCCGAGTATTCCAAGTGGGGGCGGATATTGAAGCAGGCCGGAGTAACACCACAATGACATTGCATGCACGTACGGCAATTCGTACCCCAATCTGCGAGCGGCTTGGGATACGCCATCCTATATTCGGGTTTTCCCATTCGGTTGATGTCGGTGTTGCAATAGCCAAAGCGGGTGGGTTTCCGGTGATTGGGCTCGCACGTGAATTGCCCGATGAAATTCCCGGCATTCTGGAAAGGATCGAGTGGCGCATGCAAGGAATGCCTTATGGGATTGATCTGATGCTTCCGGTGAATGTCCCGCGTAACGCTAATATCAAAGATCTACATGCGTCGCTTCCTGTCGGCCATGTTGACTTTGTTGACGAGCTTCGTAGCAGGTTTAAGGTGTTGGCACCCGTCAAACCCAGTTTCTTTACCACGCAGGTGCGGTCGGAGACTTTGTTTGAACAGCAGATCGAGCAAGTGTTGGCGTCGAACGCTTGCGGCATCGCGACGGCAATTGGTTTGCGCGCCGATCTCGTAACGCGTGCCAAGGCGCGAGGCAAAGTGACATTTTCACTGGTAGGCTCCGTGCGACATGCTCAGAAGGCGCTGGCATTGGGTGTGGATGTGCTGGTGGCGCAAGGTTACGATGCCGGAGGCCATACCGGCCCTGTGGGGACATTGTCGTTGGTTCCGCAAATTATCGCTGTGGCGGGCTCGGCACCAGTACTGGCCGCTGGGGGTATCGCGACAGGGCAGCAGGTGCTGGCGTCGATTGCCATGGGAGCGCAGGGTGCTTGGCTGGGTACATTGTGGATGGCGGCAAAAGAAAATCATACTCCCAGCGCCTTACTTGATAGATTGATTGCCAGTCGTAGCGAGGACACCATCATTACGCGCGCGCACAGCGGCAAGCCGTGCCGCGTGGTGCGTAGTGAATGGATAGATGCGTGGAATGATCAAGGCTCTCCGCAACCGCTGCCGATGCCCTTGCAACAAGTGTTGACCGGAGATGTGTTTACTTCGATCCACGAGAACAATAATCCGCAGTTGATTTACGAAGCGGCTGGGCAAAGCGTGTTTGCCATTGAGGCCGAGACCACAATTTCTGCTCAGTTTGATCGTTTGGTCGCGGATATGGATAAAGCATGGGACAGGCTCCGAAGTCTGGCGGTTGGTTAGGCTTCACAAGAAGCATCACGTCCGAGGTAATGAGCGTCATGCCTGGTGTATGACGATTCGTAACAAGAACCCGCCCACAGGTAAAATACGGAGATGGGACTCGCATACGAGAAGGATCAATGACTCTATTCACCGCCCAGGAAATGGCCGATCTCGGCAAAGCCGTGCGCTTGCTGGAAGAGCCTGGCGTGGGCATAAAAATTGCCAACTATGTCGGTAAGCCGCTGGCTTTGGGCGTGAACCGCTTGCCGCACAACTGGCAACGCAAAATTGCCGACTATACGAAGAGGTCGCTGCTTAAAGTCACGGATGTCGCCATTTTTACAATGGACGCACAAAAAATACAAAAAGCATCGTGGGACTCATCCCACAAAATCGCTGCAACCCTGACGGGCGCTGCCGGCGGTGTGTTCGGGCTGGCCGGCTTGGCGGTGGAGCTGCCTATTTCAACGACGGTGATGTTGCGCTCGATCGCCGACATTGCACGCAGCGAAGGAGAGGACTTGTCCAGTCCCGAAAGCCGCCTGGCCTGTATTGAGGTTTTTGCGTTGGGGGGCCGATCAAAAGACGATGATGCGGTCGAGTCGGCTTATTTTATGGTCAGGACCGCGCTTAGCCAAACCTTGGCGGCGGCGGCCGATTATATTGCCGCAGCCAAGGTGGGCGAGCTTGCCGGCAAGGCGGCGGCTGCGCCTCTGGTGGGTCGGTTCATCGAGAAAGTGGCCACGCGTTTTTCCAGCCAAGTGGCCGACAAGGTATTGGCGCAGGCTATCCCTGTGCTGGGAGCCTTGATGGGAGGTGGCGTGAATTACGTTTTTATTGACCATTTCCAGGACATGGCGCGTGGCCATTTCATTGTCAGGTGCCTAGAGAAGCGCTACGGCCAGGCCTTGGTTCAAGAGCACTATCAAGAGATATTTGCAGGGCATATTCATGGGGCGGAGCGTTGATGCTCGAAATAGAAGTGTATAGGATGCAAGCACGGCGCGTAAGCAACTAGTGTGATCAATATAGAAAAATGCCTGGACGATGCGATGCTGGTGTATAGCCAGGACGGAGAGCGCTCGCGGCCCGAACAAGACTATCCGCTGCGGCTCTTGGCGGTGGAAAACGCATCGATCGATGCCAAGACGTTGGTCGAGCTAAAAATGCCCAATCGGCATGGTGCTACCGATGCTTCACCAAGAAGCTTCGCGCCGTGTCGGTATCCGGCGTAATGCCAAGACCTGGGAGATCCGGCAATGTGATGATCCCGTTATCAGGTCGCAGGTATGGAGCGGCGAACAGATCGCGCAAGGGGTTCGGATTGGAGTCCACCTCGACATAGCCTGGATGCCCCATGATCGCTTTGAGTTGCATGGAGGCGATCAGGCCGACGCCACCACCCAGCCAATGCGGGCAAAACATTTGGCTGTGGTCGATGGCGCGCCGGGCGACCGGCACGCAGCCGCTGAAACCGCCCCATTTCCCCAGATCGGGTTGAATAACCGCAAATGCGCCGGAGTCAATAGCGGCGGAAAATTCTTCTGTGCTGCGCATGTTTTCGCCGGCGGCTAGGGCAATAGGCGACGCTTGGGCCAACCTTTGCCAGTCGGTCAGAGCGTGATCTGCCCGGATCGGTTCCTCCATCCAGATCGGGTTGAATTGGGCGAGTTTACGGCTCATGTCCAAGGCCGCTTCCGGTGTCCACGCCTGATTCGCATCGATCATGAGTACCGTGTCTGGCTCGAACATCTCTCGTAGTGCACGAAGATTGGCCATGTCGCGTTCAGTGCCGAACCCAACCTTTAGTTTGAAACTGCGATAGCCTTCGCCGTGTTTGATCGCGGCCAGCTTCTCGGGTTGGACGGGGCTCAGGCCTGACGCATAGGTATGTACTTTCGGCGTGCCGCCGAAGAGATTCCACAGTGGCTGGCCCAGACGTTTGGCGGCCAGATCCCATAGCGCGATATCAGCGCCCGCAATGGCCTGCGCGATGGTTCCCGGTTCGCCGCTCTGAATCGCCAATACGGCCAGACGCTGGCTTAGCGCGTTAAAGGCATGAGTCGGGTGGGCCCACGCTTGCTCCAGCAAGACAGGCGCGATGCAGGACTCCAGCATGCGGGCGCGGTGCTCGGCGCCGACACTGGGGAAGTTGCACCAGATCTCGCCCCAGCCAACCATGCCTTCACGGTCTTCCAGCCTGACCAGAACAGCTGGGCGGTCGTACATCGTGCCAAAGGACGTTTGCACCGGGTCGACGATAGGGGCGCGATATACGAGCGCATCCACTTTGGCCAAGTGGACGGGAAGGGAGTATGGAAAGACAAACATATTTGGCGCGCTCTTATAGGTTGTTCAGAACGGGCTGCCGAGAATCAGGTCAGCGCCTTTTTCGCCAATCATGATGGACGCGGCGTTTGTATTGGCCGATACGATCTCGGGCATCACGGAGGCGTCGATTACACGCAGCCGCTGTACGCCGTACACCTTCAATGTAGGGTCAACGACGGCGCCCTTGTCGGAGCCCATCCGGCAGGTGCCCACAGGATGGAATACCGTCCCGCCCGCTTCGCGTGCGAAGCGGATGAGATCCTCACGCGTTTTGCGCTGTGATCCGGGCAATACCTCGCTATCGATCAGTTCACGAAATGCGGGTTGACGATATATTTCGCGCAACATCTCTATACCGGCCGCGAGAGTATTACGATCAATCTCTTCGCTCAGGTAGTTGGTTTCGATACGCGGAGGGGCAAGCGGATCCGCCGAGCGGATCTGCAGGCGTCCGCGTGAGGCCGGGCGGCATTGGCAGGCCGATGCGGTAAATCCAGGGTAATCATGCAGCGGTGTGCCGGGCTTGTCGACCGACAGCGGCATCACATTGAATTGCATATCGGCGCGATCCTGCTGTGCGTATTTGGTTTTGGCGAATCCGCCGACTTGTCCGGCGCCAACGGTTAACGGGCCAGACCGTTTGAACATCCATTCCATACCCATCGCTGCCAGCTTTAACGGATTGCGGACATCATTATTGAGCGACAGCTTTTTCTTCAGCTTGACGATAGTGCGCGCCTGATAATGATCCTTCAGATTTTCTCCGACCTCGGGCGCATCGACGACCACCTTGATGCCGTGCTGTTGCAACAGGGCGGCAGGACCAATGCCCGAGAGCTGTAGCAACTGCGGCGACTGGATTGTACCGGCCGAAAGAATCACCTCGCGTTCGGCCCGAGCTTGATGGATGCCGCCGTTCTGATCCCATTCGACGCCTGTCGCCGTTGTGCCATCGAACAGGACGCGATGTAGATGCGCCTGCGTCAGTACCGTGAGATTGGTTCGGCGCTGAGCTGGACGCAGAAAAGCCACTGCCGAGCTGGAACGCCAGCCATTCCTGATAGAAAGCTGGTACGCTCCCACGCCATAATCGGTCGCTGCGTTGAAGTCTGTATTCATCGGCAGTCCGAACTGCTGGCCGGCTTCTACCCACGCGTTGCAGTAGGGATGATCGTTCTTCAGGTCGGAGACGCCGAGTTCGCCGCGGCCGCCGTGGTAGTCGCTTTCGCCGCGCTCATAGCCTTCGGAGCGCTTGAAGAACGGCAGCACCGAGCGGTAATCCCACCCGCTTGCGCCAAGGCGTGCCCAGTTGTCGTAATCCTGATGCTGTCCTCGGATATAGAGCAAGCCATTGATGGAGCTGGAACCGCCCAGCACCCGGCCGCGGGGCCAGATGATGTTGCGGCCCCCCGTGCCTTCGCAGGGCTCGGTATCGAACAGCCGGGAAAATCGCTGGTCGTAGATGGTCTTGAAGTACCCAACAGGCAGGTGCAGCCAGAAATTTCGATTGGGCTTGCCTGCCTCGATCAGCAGCACCTTCACCGAAGGATTTGCAGATAATCGGTTGGCCAGCACGCAGCCCGCCGAGCCAGCCCCTACGATGATGTAGTCGTAGGCAGTTGCGCTTGCACCCTGCCCTGCGTTCATGCCTTGACCACCTTGAGATAGAGTTTAGGATCGAAGTATTGCGAGGCCGGCACGGCATTCTGAATATGCGCGAAGTCGACAAAGAAATCAGTCACTTTCTGCAGCCATTTAGTGACGGTGCCGTCTGCATATAGTTTGGCCCACTCTTTTGATGTGAACATTTTTTGCGCATGGAATTGTTCCGTCAGATCGGCCAAAGGCACATTGGGATAGCGCTTGGTCTGGAGCAGGGCCAAAGCCTTGTCTGGATTGCCGACGAAATAGTCGTTGGCCGTAACCCAGGCACGGATGATGCGCTCGAGCACATCTTTGTTCTTGTCGTAGAAGTCGTTGCGGGCGGCCCAGCCGTCGACAATCGCGGCCTTGGGGTAGTATGCCGATGCGTCACCCAGCATTTTTGCTCCGGGCGATTTATTGCGGATCGCAATATTGAAGGGCACCCACAGCGCCACAGCCGGCACACCCTTGGAAATGAAGGTTGTTACTGCATCTGGCATGCGCTGATTCACGATCTGTACATCCTTTTTGGGATCAATTCCGTGGGCGCGCAGCGCGGTGTCCAGGAATACATGAGCGGTAGTCCCTGTCGTGGTGGAGATTTTTTTGCCTTTTAAATCGGCCCAGTCATGGATTCCCATGTCTGGATGCACCCATAGTTGGGCGGTCGCGAATTCGATGTCGTTGATCAGGAATACCTTGCCTTGGCCCCGTGCCGGAAAGTTCGACATGACTGCGCCGGTGCTCAGTACATCGATACTGCCCCCGCTCATGGCCTGGAACAGTTCGAGCCCGGTTTGAAACTGGATGAATTCCATATCCAGACCTTCCTTCTGCCATAAGCCTTGTGAGTCAGCTAGCCACATCTGGCCATCGACCGCCAGGGTGTGCAGATATCCGAGCTTCACTTTTTTCGTTTTGGAAAATGCGATAGAAGGTGCGGCCGCAGTGGCTGCGGCAAGTTGAATAAAGGTACGGCGTTTCATGGTTTTATCTCCGTTTATGCTAAATGTCTCAATGGTTAAGTGGCCATTTTGGTTGTTGCCTGGGCTTCTTGCGCTGCGTATTCCAGCATGACCAGATTGTGGATGCGGGAGCGCAGCGAGTTGAATTCGGGTGTTTCTTGCAGTGCATGGGCGCGCGGATAAGGGAAGGGGATATTGATCACTTCCTGTATGCGCGAGGGCCGGGCGGAAATGATCAGCACCTTGTTGGAAAGGTAGACGGCTTCCTCGACAGAGTGCGTGATGAGCATGACCGTTTTGCCTTCTGCATGCAGTACCTCCAACAGCAGGTCATGCATGGCGCTGCGCGTTTGAGCATCCAGCGCGCCAAACGGCTCGTCCATCAGCACGAATTCCGGATGCACGGCATAGGTACGTGCCAGAGCCAGGCGCTGGCGCATGCCGCCGGACAGAGTTTTTGGAAAAGCCCTGCGAAAGCTCGAAAGCCCCATCAGTTCCAGATAGCGGTCGACGATTTCTTTCTTTTTCTGCGAGCTGCGCTTGCCGCTTGCCTTCAGGTTAAGTCCGAAGGCGATGTTTTGTTCAACGGTCAACCAGGGGAATACGCCGTATTCCTGGAACATGACCCCACGGTCCGGGCCGGGTCCTTTGATCGGTGCGCCGTCCAGCGTTACAACGCCGCTGCTTGGCTTGATAAAGCCTGCAGCCATGTTCAGCAGTGTTGTCTTGCCGCAACCGGATGGGCCGACCAGGGAAATGAAATCTCCCTGGTTCACCGAGAATGACATCTGTCTGACCACTTCCAGCAGCCCGCCGGGGGTTGGGAACTGCATGGATACATTGTCGAAATGTATGCGCTCTTTTTGTTCCATGGATCAGGTCTCCGCTTTGTCTTGCCAACTGACGAGCCGTTTTGATAGCTGTCGCAGGCCGACATCCATCAGTAGCGCCAGTATTCCGATGCAGATGATTCCTAGATAGATTGTGCGCAGATCAAAGAAAGCCGAGGCGTTCTGGATCATCGCGCCCAACCCTTTTTGCGCGGCGACCAGCTCTGCCGCCACCAGCGTGGCCCATGCCACGCCGAGCGCAACTCGCAGCGCGGTCAGCATATGGGGCACGGTCATGGGCACCATTACCTTGAGGAAAATTTCCAGGTCGCTGGCCCCGAGTGTTCGCGCCACCCGTATATAAACCGGACTGATCTGCGTCATGCCTTCGTACATGACGATGACGGCGGCGAAAAACGAGGCGTAGAACAGGATCACGATCTTGGCTAACTCACCGATGCCCAGGTAGACAATCACCAGCGGGATCAGCGCAATGGGCGGCAATGCCCGGAAAAAATTGATCAACGGGTCGACGAAGCGGCGCACCGGCTTGTACCAGCCGATCAGAAATCCGACGGGTACCGCGAGCAGCATGCCGAGTAGCAACCCGAACACGACTCGTTGCACTGACATTACGATGTCTATGATCAGATCGCCCTTGGTTAGCTGGATCCAGAACGTTTGCAGGACCTGTAGCGGCGAGGGCAGCAGAGCCGGGTTCATCAGTCCTGATGCTCGTAAGATCATCCAGAAAACAATCAGACATACAAAGGGGAAAATGGCCCAGCAGATATGCGTGATCGCGTTCGTTTTTTTACTTTCTGCCACGTAAGTCTCCGAATCAAGGGTTATGGTGCTTTTTGGGCACGCGCTTCTTTTGGTGGCCCGCCATGCCTTGCATCAAATCGGTTTCGACCTGGATCATCTGGGTGGGGTACTGAATGTGGGCGTAATAAATGATGCGTTTGTTTTCATCCAGGATAGTGCGGCAAACATCTGCGATGGGATCGCCGACTCCGATATTCAGGTGAGACGCCGTGTCTTCATCCGTAACGGTGATACGCAGAATCTGTTTCGCCCCCGCGATCTGCACATCCCGCCGCATCGCCAATTGAGGCACGACGGGCGCATTGCTGAATGCCTCGGGGTCAGAGTCAAAAATGGTCTTGTCCAGATAGATTTCGATCAGGCAATAGGGGACATCGTTGTGATAATGCACGCGCTTTAGCCGGCGGTAGGCGACGCCGATTTCGCCGAACTGGAACGCGGGTGTCAGCGAACACTCCGCCTGGTCAATGTGAAGCAGCCGTATCTTCAGATCCACCACTTTTTCGACAAGCTCGTCCAGATTGTTCGCCAGCTTGAACCAGCGTTCCTCCGACAAATCCTTGGCCACAAACGTACCCAACCCACGGGTGCGTCGGACGACGCCGAATTGCTCCAACTGATTCAGGGCACTACGTAGGGTAATACGCGAAACCTTGTATTCCTTTTCGAGATCATCCAGGGTCGGTATCTGCTCTTCGAAGCGCCATTGCTGGCTTTCAATTTTTTGCCGCATGAGTTTTGCAACCTGCAAATACAGCGGCATGCGACTTTTGCGTAGTACGGATGGCTCATTGTTCATAAAGTTATATTAATAAGCACAATGAGAAAAATCAAGTGTTTTCGATGTGAGGTTTCAGGATGCTGCGTGCAACTGTGAAAATGGCAGCCACAAGGGCTGCCGCTACGTGAGCCGCAGCCAAGTTTATGCAAAGGCCATGTCTTTGTAGCGGCACCCCTTGTGGGTGCCATCGTCTATTTATAGCTTCCGCTGCGGCAGAAAAGGGTTTTGGCAGCCACAAGGGCTGCCGCTACATGCGCAACGATCAGGTCTATTTGAGGCCTAGTACTCGCGGCATTCCGAGTCTTTGCGGATAACTTCAATGTTGACGTAGAGTTGCCCCACCAGCGTGAAACGAGGCCAATCTGGAGTGACCGCCATTCACCCAGCGCATCAAGTCATCGATGATTATCTTTTTTGTCAGGGCGATGGCCTCGGCATCGGCCGGAGCAATCGTGTGCTTGGGTGCTTGGCTGCGCGCGGGCTGTGGACGCAGCGCACGTAGATTAGGTAAATTTGCTTACGTGCCGGCGAAAGTGCAATCACATTCCGCGAACCTTTCGTGTTTCCGCAAGCTGTACCGTGCCTAATTACCTGGCATGAAGCGCATTCTGAAGCGCCGACCCTTGATATTGCTATTGCTTAGCTTTGCGTAGGCCTCTTTGGCGATATGCCGATCCAGTGCCACGAAGCTGACAAACTGCAGAATGTTGATTTTACCCACTTGTGCGGCCGTCAGGCCAGCATCGCCGGTAAGCGCTCCTAACAGATCGCCTGGGCGCAGTTTGTCTTTTTTACCGCCTTGAATACACAGCGTGACCATAGGCGCGCGCAAACGACCGCCAGCCGCTGGTTTGAGTGAGGTCAGATCGGACCATACGAGAGGTGCGCCTTGGTATTTTTCGATCAGATTGGCCCAGCGCATTTCGTGAGGCGCGCACAGGCTTAGCGCCAGGCCTTTTTCGTTACCCCGGCCACTGCGGCCGATGCGGTGGATATGCATCTCTGCGTCTGGAGTTACGTCGACATTGATCACTGCCTCCAGGGTCTGGATGTCCAGGCCGCGCGCAGCGACGTCGGTGGCGATCAGCACCGAGCAGCTTTGGTTGGCAAACTGTACCAACACGTCTTCACGTTCGCGCTGATCCAGGTCGCCGTGCAAAGCCAGTGCGCTAAATCCACGGGCGCGCAATTCGGTGGCCAGTGTTTCGCATTGCGCTTTGGTATTGCAGAACGCCAAGGTCGAGGTAGGCCTGAAATGCTCAAGCAACTGAGTGACCGCGGCATTGCGGCCATCGGGCTGAATTTCGTAAAAATGCTGTTCGATCTGGCTGGCGTCGTGCAAGGATTCGACCTTGACTTCAGCCGGGTTTTTCAGGAATCGTGCGCTGGCACGGCGGATGTCGGTGGGGTAGGTCGCTGAGAACAGCAGTGTTTGCCGTGTGGACGAGCAAGCGTCTACGACCGTGACGATATCATCGTAAAAGCCCATATCGACCATGCGGTCAGCTTCGTCGAGCACCAGAACGTGAATGGCCGATAAGTCGATGCTTGCTCGTTCGATGTGGTCAAGCAGCCGGCCCGGCGTGCCGACGATGACGTGCGCGCCTCGGGCGAGCGACTCGATTTGCGGTCGGATAGGCGTGCCTCCGCACACTGTCAAAATTTTGACATTGCTGGCCGAGCGCGCAAGGCGGCGCAATTCGTTGGCCACCTGGTCGGCCAGTTCGCGCGTGGGACACAGCACCAGGGCCTGAATAGCAAAATCGGCAGGATCGATTTTGTGCAAAACACCCAGACCGAAGGCGGCTGTTTTGCCGCTGCCTGTCTTGGCCTGGGCGATCAGATCCTGGCCGGCGAGAATCAGGGGCAGGCTTTGCGCCTGAATGGGCGTCATTTCGTGATAGCCCAGCTGCTCGAGGTTGGCGAGTTCAGCGGGGGTAAGGGCAAGAGCAGAGAAAGAAGATGTCGACACGATGGGGTTGCCCGCCTAAAAGGAGATCAAGTGTAGCAGGGGAGATCCGGCTGCGGCATGGCGGGGCAGCCGTGCCAGGCCGTGCCGGCGGGGATGTTTTCACCTTTCATCACCAGTGTCAGCGGGCCCAGGTGCACATCGTCGGCCACGATGGCGCTGTATAGAACCGTACTGCGTGGCCCCATATAAGTGCGTGCGCCGATGTGCACATTGTCGATTTTCATTACCCGATCCTCGAACAAATGCGTTTGTGGGCAGCACAGGGCGTTGAGCTCGCTGTAATCGCCGATGTGCACGCAGTCGAATTCGGTGATGTCGGTAGTGTCCAGATAGACGCCGCGTCCGATATGCGCGCCCAACAAGTTGAGCGCCTTGGGCAAAAATGGCGTGCCGCGCAGATAACGCAGGAAATTGGGCACCGCTATGCCTTCGTACATATTGGTGGTGGCCTCGGACAGCCAGACGAAAGGCGTCCACATGGGCACCGCGCAGCGCTTGTAGCGCCCCAGCAGTACCCACTTGAAAAAGGCCACGAACAGAAACGTTGCCAAACCAAACAGCAGGCCCGATATGGCCAGATCCCAAGTGGCTTGAACCCAGTGGCCTCTAGCCGCGAGAGGCATGACGTCGAGCACGATCGCGTAACCGGCCGCGATCACCAGCGAGTGGGGCGCGACGATGCGGAAGGTTTCGACCAGGCCGCGTTGCCAGCGCCTCGATGGCGACGGGTGATAGGTAAGCTCTTCGGGGAAACCCTGAACCGTCTCTCGAGCAGGTAGATTAAGGGGCGGCGAGCCCAACCAGGTATCGCCGCTTCGCACAGGCGTTTCGCGCGGCAGGCTCGAAAGTACGCCGATCAGCACATTTTCGGGCAGGTTAGTGCCATCGGGTATATAGGTGCCATTGCCCACGAAACTGCGGCGTGCAATCACGGTAGGCTGCACCGTCATCCAGCCGCCGTCTATGTGCTCGTCACCCAGCATGACCGCGTCGGCAATAAACGTTTCGTCGCCCAACGACAGCATATCCGGGACGACACCCAACGCCGTTGATATTTCCGCATCCCGGCCTACTTTGGCGCCCAGCAGCCGATACCAGGTGGATGAGAATACGGTGGCGTAAACGCCATGCAACACTTGCAGGCTGGACTCCTGAATCTGATTCACCAGCCATTTGTACAGATAGACATTGCCGTTTACCGGGTAGCGGCCAGGCTTGAGCCTGGGTAGCAGGGCCCAGCGTATGCCGGCGGCAATCAGTGCGGTCAGAATGATCATGACGACGCTGGCGGGCAACGCCAACAAAAAATACTTGATCAGGCGTAGTGCAAACACATCGTAGCCGTTGGCAAAGCCGGATCTGGCCAGAGCTCCGACCGATAAGTTGTCGATGTCCAGATAATCGACCAGCATAAAGGTCGGAAAAAGAGGGACGAAAAAAAGTATGCTGATCAGCAAGGATCCCAGTATGTAGTAAATATTTTTGCCAGCGATTCGGGCGCGTGATTCGAACGGCCGGGGCGGCAGGCTGGCTGGATCGAATTCGCCCTGGTCGGTGGCCGGAGACCCGCCTAAAATACGTCTGGCCGGCACGCGTGTGCCATCGCGCAAGGCGGACTGCCCTTGAACATGGCCCCATTCGCCTACGTGGGTGTTGCCTTCCATCACGACATAAGAGCCTAGCGACGCCTGGTCTTCAATTGTGATGGCGCCCAGAATCAGCTCGCCATTTTGCACCCGGGCGTTTTCCAGGTTGACGCCATTGCCTATGCTTACGCCGTCGCCGATGGTGAGCAGATCGGGTACGCGCAAGGTGGTCGAACCTATCAGTACGTCATTGCCGATTTTGGCACCCAGAGCGCGCAGCCAGTAGACGTATAAAGAGGAACCGTTCAACATGTATAAGGGCGTAGCCTCCAGGATGCGGTCGGTCAGCCACCAGCGGAAGTAGGTCAGGCCCCATAGCGGGTAGCGTCCGGGCTTCAGGCGGCCCAGTATCATCCATTTGGCCGCGCAGGCCAGAATGAATTCCACAATGGTGGCCAGTAAATAGGCGCCTAGGGAGACGATGACAGCGTGCTTGATCGAGTCGCCCGGGTCGCCTGTCAGGTATTGATAGCAAAAAAATGGAATCAGCCACTGCGCCATCTTGAATGTCACGAGGAACGGCACGGTAAAGGCTTGCGCCACGCCGCAGCGCCAACGGCGCCAACGTGAATGCAGGATGCGCGTGGGGTGGGCAGTGCGTTCGACCTGGCCCGTCGCGGTATCGCTGGCTTGCCGCTCCATGGCCGCGGTCAGTGCCTCGGACAGCGCTCCTATCTGGCGATTTTGGTAAATGTCGCGCACAGTGATCTGGGCAAAACGCGGGTCGGCACGCAGCGCCGAAGCCAGCCGCGCGGCAAAGAGGGAATGGCCTCCCAGGTCGCTGAAGAAGTCCAGCTCACGTCGTATGGCCTGGCCTGGAAAGAGCTTTTCCAGGGCGGCAAACAAGGCCGCTTCAGCCGGGCTTTGCGCAGCATCGGAGCCTTCGGCGGGGCCGCTCGCCGGCAGAGGTCTGGCCTTGAGGGCTTTCCGATCGATCTTTCCCGAAGCCAGTCTGGGCATATCCGTTAGGCGTTCGAAGCGCGCCGGCACCATATAGGGCGGCAGGCGCAAGCTCAATGCGGCGCGCAGTGCCGCCGGATTTTTGTAGCGGCACCCCTCGTGGGTGCCATCGCCCAAGGCCCCAGGTAGCGCGGCGTCGGAGGTATTGGCGGCTTCGGTGGCGTCTGAAGGCGTTGCGTTGAAATCTGGCACGGCGTCGGGCGTGGCGTTTTGGCCATTAGATTCAACCCAGTAGGCGATCAACTGATCAATACCCTGATCCTGGCGCAGCACAACCGCGGCGGTGCCGATGCCGGGTTGCTGGGCCAGGACGGCTTCGATTTCTCCCAACTCGACTCGAAAGCCGCGAATTTTGATCTGATCGTCGGCCCGGCCCAGACAGTGCACCTGGCGATTGGCGTCGATACGGGCCAGATCGCCGCTGCGATAAAGGCGCTGATCATGCTCGCCTGTGCTCCAGGGATTGGGCAGGAACTTTTCACGGGTCAGTTCGGGCCGACCCAGATACCCCGCAGCCACACCCGGTCCGGTGATGCATAGTTCGCCGGTTTCACCGTGGGGCAAAATACGTAGCGTCTGACCCCCGGTGCCGTCTCCTTCGACGTCGGTGGCGACCACCAGCAGGCCATAGTTAGGCAGCGGCTGGCCTATGGTTATCGGTTCGCCAGGCTGTAGTTGCGCCAGACTGGCCGATACAGTGGCCTCGGTAGGGCCGTAGGTATTGAACATCTGGCGCCCGGGCAGCGCCCAGCGTTGCACCAGCGATTCAGGGCACATTTCGCCGCCCAGATTGATGATGCGCAGGCTGGGCACGTCCTCGGTGAAAAGCGCGAGCAGGGTCGGCACCGCGTGCAGCACGGTGATGTGCTGGTCGCAGAGGGCGCGCGGCAGGGCCTCGGGGTCGGACGCAATTTCTTTGGGGGCGATCCACAGTGTGGCGCCCGCCAGATAGCTGATCCAGATTTCTTCGAACGACATATCGAAGGCCACCGAAAAGCCCTGATACACGCGGTCGCTGTCTCGCACGCCAAGCACGGCATTTTCGCTTTGCAGAAAATGACAGATGCTGCCCTGGCTGATGGCAATACCTTTGGGCTTGCCGGTCGATCCGGACGTGTAGATGACGTAAGCGGTATCGTAGGGGTGCGTATCGACGCGTTGCCGCAGGGGCGTTGCAGGCGGCTGGGCCAACAAGTGTTCGGCGATGTGGATGGGGGTGTTCAGACCGCTTAGCTGCGTTTGCGAACTCGCGTCGCTGACCAGCGCAAATGCCTGCGCGTCCTGGAGACACACTGCGATGCGATCAACCGGAGTGTCTGCGTCAAAAGGCAGCCAGGCGGCGCCTGTTTTGGCGATGGCCAGTTGCATGACGAGCAACTCGATGCCGCGTGGCAGCCACAGACCAATAATATGCCCGGCGCGTGCGCCCGCCTCGATTAACTTGTGAGCGGCGCGATCGGCGTGCGCGTTGAGCTCGGCGTAGCTTAAGCTGCGTTGGCCAAAAATTAGTGCGGTTTTTTGGGGAAGGCGTTTTGCCGTCGCCTCGAAGAGATCAGCCAGTGTGGTGAGGCGCAGCAATTCCGGCTGTTGCAAGCCATGCAAAACATAAGAGTGAGACATGTAGTGGCGGTGTTTTGATGCAGAAGGCGAATGTGCCGCCCTTGGAAGGGCTCTGAGCCGAGGGGGTATAAACGGCCCGCGCGGCATTCAGATATGGCATTATCGTATTGAAGCGGCAACAACCCTATCAAATTCGTTGAATACGTATTTTAATCGGTGTTATCACGCGGTTGTGAAAGGAATTGTTGTTTACTTGCAATCGTTGATACAGATAACGGCGGCTAATCAGCGGCACCCCTTGTGGGTGCCATCATTATTATTTACTTTCAATCTTATGAATGCATGGTACATCTTGCCCAACGGTCATATCAGACATGTAGACGGCCTTGAAATCCAGCCTGAAAAGGACTGGTTTCCAACCGACGAGAGCCTGGCGGCTTTTAGCGCAGCCCAACGAGCGGCAGGCAGCACCGAAGTGCAGATTGTGCAGTACATAATGCGCCTCGCGCTGGAATGCGAACGCTGGGCGGCAGCTAATCTGACCTGAAGTGGCGATGCCGCGCCCTGTAGCGGCACCCCTTGTGGGTGCCACCACGGCCACCACGGCCGGCGGCAATTCTTGGTCAGGCTGCGATCAAGGCCTCGCTTTCGTGTGCGACCGTATCCAGATTCTTGATGTCTTCCCGCGCGGCGGCGATGGCGCGAGCGCGGATATCGTCTCCCATATTAAGACCTTCGGCGCGCACGAAACGCACGTCGCTGATGCCGAAGAAGCCGAATATGATTTGTAGGTAGCTTTCCTGATGCTCCATGGCGCGGCTGGCTTCGCTGGTTGAATAGATTCCTCCGCGGCTGGAGGCCACAATGACTGTTTTGCCGGTGGCCAGCCCGACGGGCCCGCTTTCGATGTATTTGAAGGTGCGCCCGACCTGGGCGATGCGGTCTATCCACGCTTTGAGTTGGCTGGGTATTGAAAAATTGTAGAGCGGTGCACCCACCACGATCACGTCGGCCGCGAGAAACTGTGTGACCAAGGCCTCGGACAGAATGTTTTCGCGTTTTTGCACTTCGCTCAATTCAGCGGCTGTGAGCGGCAGCCGAAAACTCATTGATTCTGCCGACAAATGGCTGGGAGCGGCTGAGGCTAGGTCGAGATAGTCGATTTCGATATCTGAGTGGCTGGCGGCCCACAATTCGACAATGTGTTTGGTTAATTGGCGCGAGACGGAGTTGTCGCCGTTCACGCTTGAATCAATATGGAGCAGTTTCATGATAATCCGTATTCAGGACGCCGGGTGTGCGGCAATGAATGTATTATGAATAAGTATCGATTCATTGATAAGATAGCAAAATTACAATAGATTGTTCTATTTATGGGAATAATAAGAGCCAAAAATGCAAGATTTGAACGATATGCGGTATTTTGCCGAAGTGGTGGGCCATGGCGGGTTTGCGGCGGCGGCGCGGGCACTGGGGCTGCCGAAATCGCGTTTGTCGCGCCGTGTCGCCAAGCTCGAATCGGATCTGGGCGTGCGCCTTTTGCAACGGACTACGCGTAAGTTGTCGTTGACCGCAGTGGGCGAAATATATCTGCGCCATTGTGTGGCCGTATGCGAAGAGGCAGACGCCGCGGTGTCCATCATTGCCCAGACGCGCAGCGAGCCGCGCGGGATAGTCCGATTAAGTTGCCCGGTGACATTGGCGCATTCCTGGGTCGGCCAGGTTCTGCCGGAATTCCTGGCGCGCTATCCCCAGGTGCAGGTGATCATGGAGGTCAGCAATCGGGTTGTCGACCTGATTGATGAAGGTGTGGATATCGCCCTGCGGGTGCGCACAAGCCTTGATGATAGCGGCAGCCTGATTGTCAAGCACCTGGGGGCGTCGCAATCCATGGTTGTAATCAGCCCGGCGCAATTGCAGCGCCAGGGGCATCCCTTGTCGCCGGACGATCTGAGTAGATTCGATACGGTCGCCATGTCGGTTGCCGATGGCCGATCAGTATGGCGTCTGCTTGCGCCCGGCGGCGAGGAACATGTCGTCAGGCACCAGCCCCGTTATGTGGCCGACGACTTGCTGAGCCTGAAGTATGCCGTATTGGCTGGAACCGGCGTGGGCGTGTTGCCTCACTACATGTGCCGCGATGAGCTCACCGACGGGCGCCTGGTGACGGTGTTGTCCGGCTGGCGTTTGCCGCCTGGCATTTTGCACGCTGTTTTTGCGTCGCGCCGCGGCCTGGTCCCCGCCGTCAGGTTGCTGCTGGATTTTCTGGGCGAGCGGGTCATATGCGCTCCTGATATATAGGTGCCATATCCTTGATTCCGTGGCGGCATCCCTCGTTGGTGCCATGGCCTTGGTTTTGTAGCGGCACCCCTTGTGGGTGCCACCGGCGATTTAGATACTGTCTTCGTCATGAACGAAATGGCAGCCACAAGGGCTGCCGCTACACGCTGCCGCTACATGACACGGATGCTAATCGTGCCGCAGGGCGCGCCTGGCCAGACGAGCGTTTCTGATTTTGCGTGCGTGCCGGGCCTGCTTGCGGCGCATATACCAATAGTGAGCACGATCCAGATACAGGTAGATGACGGGCGTGGTGAAGAGTGTCATGGCTTGCGACAGGATCAGGCCGCCCACCATGGCAAAGCCTAGTGGCTGGCGCAGTTCCGATCCGGCGCCGTGGCTCAGCATCAGGGGCAGGCCGCTTAGCAGCGCGCACATGGTGGTCATCATGATGGGGCGGAAACGCAAAAGACAAGCCTGATAGATTGCGTCTCGCGGCGTCATCCCCTGCTGGCGCTCGGCGGTGAGTGCAAAATCGATCATCATGATGCCGTTTTTCTTGACAATGCCGATCAGCAAGATGATCCCGATGAGCGCGATGACGCTCAGGTCGTAGCCATTGGCCATGAGGATCAGCAATGCGCCCACGCCGGCAGATGGCAGGGTCGACAGAATGGTCAGCGGGTGGATATAGCTTTCGTACAGCAGCCCCAGCACGATGTAAACGGCCACCAGCGCGGCGGCGATCAGGTAGGGTTGGCTGGCCAGCGAATCGCCAAAGGCCTTGGCTGTTCCCTGGAATGCTCCGCTAAGCGACTGCGGTACATCCATCGTAGACTGGGCTTTCTGGATTGCCGTGACGGCCTGTCCAAGCGCCACCCCCGGCGCGAGGTTAAATGACAGAGTGACGGCGGGAAACTGGCTTTGATGGCTGATCGACAGATAACCTGTCTTGTTGGTGTCCACCGTAACGAAACTCGACAGCGGTACTTGCTGCTTGGTAATGGGCGAGGTCACGTACAGTTTGCTGAAGAGGTTCGGGTCTTGCTGCAGACGAGGGGTCACTTCCAGCACGACGTGGTAGCTGTTGATCTGCGTGAAGTATTGCGCCACCTGACGCTGGCCTATGGCGTCGTATATGGTTGCGTCGATCAGGGCGGGCGTGATGCCAAAGCTCGCTGCGCGGGCCCGGTCTATGGTGATGGTTGCAGTGCTGGCTGCATTTTGCTGATCGGAGGCCACGTCAGTCAGTTCGGGCAGTTTCTGGAAGCGCGCGAGCATCTTGGGCGCCCAGATATTGAGCTCGTCCAGATTGGCGTCGGTCAGCGTGTACTGGTATTGAGTGCGCGATAGCCGGCCGCCCACATTGATGTCTTGCCCCGCCTGCATGAAGAGCCGGATGCCTTCGACCTTGGCCAGTTTGGGCCGCAGGCGCGTAATGACCTGGTCGGCGCTGGCGGTGCGCCCCTGGCTCTTGGGCCTGAGGTTGATAAAGAATCGGCCCGTATTGAAAGTAGGCTGGTTGCTGCTCATGCCAAAGCCGCTGATGTCCGGGTCTTCGCGGATGATATCGGCCAGCGCCAGCATGCGATGGTTCATGGCCGAAAACGACGAGTCTTGCGAGGTTTCGGCAAAGCCGAAGATGAAGCCGGTATCCTGCTGCGGAAAGAAGCCCTTTGGGATGATGACGAATAGCACTGCCGTGGTGGCGACGGTGGCAATAAAACTGCATAGCGTAATGAATTGATGGCGCAATACCAGGTTCAGCCCACGCCGGTAGCTGTTGAGCAAGATGTCAAAGCCGCGCTCGAACGTACGGTACACACGGCCATGTGATTCGCGATTGTGGCTTTTAATGAAACGCGAACAAAGCATGGGAGTCAGGGTGAGCGATACGGCGACCGAAACGAGGATGGTGAGCGTGACCGTAATGGCGAATTCGCGAAACAGCCGGCCAACAATACCGCCCATCAGCAGCAGAGGTATGAATACGGCAATCAGCGAGATTGAGATCGAAACAATGGTGAAACCGATCTCCGCCGAGCCCTTGTAGGCAGCGTCCATCGGCGACATGCCCTCTTCGATATGGCGGTATATGTTCTCCAGCATGACGATGGCGTCGTCCACGACAAAGCCGACGGCAATGGTCAGCGCCATCAATGACAGGTTATCCAGGCTAAAGCCCACCAGGTACATGATGGCGGCTGTGCCCAATAGAGCCAGCGGCACGGTGGCGCTCGGTATCAGGGTGGCCGGTACGCTGCGCAGGAACACGAAAATCATGCCCACCACCAGGCAAATCGACAGCAGCAGGGTCAGTTCGACTTCGTGCAGCGAAGCGCGTATATTTTGCGTGCGGTCGGTCATGGTGCTGACATGAACCGTAGGTGGTATGGAGGCCAGCAAGCGCGGCAGCGCCGCCTTGATGCGTTCAACGGTTTCCACGACGTTGGCGCCGGGCTGCTTGGTAATGCCCACGATCAGCGAAGGACCGCTGATGGCCGCGTCCCCCGCAGTGGCCGCTTTTCCGGAAAACGCCCAGGCGGCCTGTTTGACGTCTTCGGCTCCTGGCACCGCAATACCCACGTCCCGGATACGTATCGGCGCGCCATTGCGGTATGCCAGCACGACATCGTTCCAGGGTTTGGCGCTTAACAATTGGTCGTTGGTATAGACCGTAAAGCTTTGCTTGGGTCCGTCTATGGTGCCTTTGGGCTGGTTGACGGTGGTGTTGGCAATGACGCCGCGTATGTCTTCCAGGCTCAGGCCCAGAGCCGCCAGTTTGACGGGGTCTATTTGTATGCGTATGGCGGGCTTTCTCTGGCCAAAAATGTTGACCAGCCCGACACCTTCAATTTGCGAGAGTTGCTGCGCCAGTATGTTGTCGGCGTACTCATTGACTTGCGTCAGCGGCAGCACATTGGACTGCACCGACAGAAGCATGATGGAAAAGTCGGCGGGATTGATCTTGCGAAAGGTGGGTGGGCTGGGCATATTGGCCGGCAGTTGCCCGGTGGCAGCATTAATGGCGGACTGCACGTCCAGCGAGGCGGAGTCGATATTGCGCGCCAGATCGAATTGCAGTGTGATTTGTGTCGAGCCCAGCGCGCTGACCGAGGTCATTTGTGTCAGGCCTGCTATTTGGGAGAACTGCCGCTCCAACGGTTGGGCCACGCTCGATGCCATCGTCTCGGGGTCGCCGCCTGGCAGCTTGCCAGTGACCTGGATTGTAGGGAAATCCACCTGCGGCAGGGGGGCGACCGGAAGTAGCGGCCACACCGCCGCCCCCACCAGAAAGAGCGCTATAGCAAGCAGCGACGTGCCGATTGGCCGTTTGATGAATATGGCGGAGATGCTCAATTGGCGTTGCCCTGACTTGTGTTGCCTGCCTTTTGCGGACTTGATTCGGTGACTTTCACGCCTTGTTTAAGCTTGTACTGCCCATCGATAACTACCCTTTGCCCGGCATGCAAGCCTTTGTCGATAACGGCCATTCCATCCTTGATTTCGAGCACATGAATGGCTTGAACCTGCGTCGTGTTGCTGGCATCGACGACGAAGGTGAAGTTGCCGCCGGGCCCGCGCATGACAGCTTGCGAGGGTATGGTAAGCGCGTTTTTACGCACGCCCAGGTAAAGCCGGGCGTCGACATACTGGCCCGGCCACAGCTTATGGCCAGGATTTGGAAAATCGCCTTTTAGCTGTACGGTGCCGGTGCTGGTGTCGATCTGGTTGTTCAGCAGAATCAGGTGGCCTTGTCCGAGCGCTTTTGGGTTGTTGCGGGCGTAAGCCGTGACAACCAGAGGGGTTTTGCTGTTGTGCAAGGCCTGGTTGATATCTTGAAACGATTCTTCAGGCAGGGTGAACACGACGGAAATGGGATCGATTTGATTGATGACCACCAATCCGTTGGGGTCTGCCGCGTGTACGATATTGCCTGGGTCGACCAGCCTGGCGCCCACGCGTCCGCTGATCGGAGCGGTGATGCGGGTAAAGCTGAATTGGGTTTTGGCGTAGCTGATTTGTGCGTCATCGACTTGTGTTGCGGCCTCTAGCTGGGCCACTAGAGCTCGCTGAGTATCCAGGATTTGCCGGGGCGACGCGTTTTGTTTGACAAGGTCAGTATAACGGCGCAGATCCAGCCGGGCGTTGGCCAGCTGTGCCGCATCTTTTGCCTTTTGAGCCAGGGCCTCATCCAGTTGGGCTTGCAGCGTGCGAGGATCCAGCTGGGCAATCAATTGCCCCTTGACGACATCCTGCCCCTCTTTGAAGCCGACGGCTTCCAGCTGGCCGTCCACGCGCGCCCTGACTGTGACGCTTTCGCGCGCGACAACAGTGCCGATGCCGGTGAGGTAGATGGGAATGTCGTGTTGCCGCACCCGGGTTGTAGTTGCTACGACCGAGGTTGTCTGGTTCGGTGGTGGCGTCGCGTCGCTTTTGTGGTGGCTAAGAAGCCAGATTGCGACGCCTAGTACGGCCAGCAGGGGTATGCCAATCAGCAGCATTGAGCGCCGCGTCGAAGACAGGGGGTTCATGGTTTGGGCTTAATTTCCTTCAGTGCAAGCCGGATGCAGAGGGTGAGGATGCTCGCTCAAATAGATTCAATCGTTTGGACTGGTGCGATTATGACATTTTTGCCGGCATCCAGGATGTCGGCAACGCGTACCCCAATACACCGGACGCGTGCCGTCGGGAGGGATTTTTCGAATCAGGGCTTGCGGCTTATTTTGGTATGCAAATTTATTGACTGAAGGCTTACGCGGTTTAAATCAAAGCCGTGCAATGTTGAGTGCTCGTTCTTTTCCATTTGATTTTAAAGGAATTATTGTCGGGTCTATATGCTGTCATGCAGCATTTTTTATGCTTGCAAGGTAATGAAAATTTTCTTATTATGGCCATAATTTGTATTTTGTATACTAATAGGAATGAGGGCCGTGCATGATTGCGCTTGATTCTCACCTCTACGGCCGTCATTTTCTGCAAATTCCAGGCCCGACCAATGTTCCGGATCGGGTGTTGCGCGCGATCGACCATGTCACGATCGATCACCGGGGTCCCGAATTTGGGGTTCTCGGCAAGGCGGTGCTGGCCGGCATGAGAAAAATATTCAAGACGCAAGCCGACGTGGTGATTTATCCCTCGTCGGGAACGGGCGCGTGGGAAGCGGCACTGGTTAATACCCTGTCGCCTGGCGATTTGGTCTTGATGGCCGAAACCGGGCATTTTGCAAATCAATGGAAAAAGATGGCGCTCAAGCTGGGCCTGCAGGTGGAATTTTTGCCGGGCGATTGGCGCCGGGGTGTCGATCCGGCACAAATCGAAGCTCGCCTGCTTGCCGACACACTGCGCAAAATCAAGGCGGTGTGCATTGTTCATAACGAAACCGCGACGGGCGTGGTCAGCCCGATAGAGGCGGTGCGCCACGCTATGGATCGTAGCGCCCATCCGGCGCTCTACATGGTGGACACTATTTCATCTTTGGGGTCGATCGATTATCGGCATGACGCCTGGGGGGTCGATGTCACGGTTTGCGGATCGCAAAAAGGCCTGATGCTGCCTCCGGGTTTGTCTTTTAACGCGATCGGCGCCCGTGCGTTGGCGGCGTCGCAGAAGGCCGCCTTACCGCGCTCGTACTGGGACTGGAAGGAAATGCTGGCGATCAATCCCAGCGGCTATTTCCCGTATACGCCAGCAACCAATTTGCTTTATGGTTTGCACGAGGCGCTTGAAATGCTGTTTGCCGAAGGGCTGGATCATGTCTTCGCGCGGCACCAGCGCCACGGCGAAGCCACACGCCGGGCGGTGAGAGCCTGGGGGCTGGAAATTCTATGCCTCAATCCCGATGAGTACAGCCCGGCGCTAACTGCGGTACTGATGCCCGATGGCCATAACGCCGATGCGTTTCGCAAGCAGGTTCTGGAGTGCTTCAACATGTCGCTGGGCCAGGGTCTGGGCAAACTGTCAGGCAAGGTGTTTCGCATTGGCCATCTGGGCGACATGAACGATCTGTCTCTGTGCGCCGCACTGTCGGGCATCGAGATGGGGCTGGCCGTAGCGGGTGTGCCGCACTCCAAAGGAGGTGCGCAGGCGGCGATGGATTACCTGGCGCAAACGGCTGCACAGCGCAGATTGACCTGAACAGCTCGTCATATAACACCAGGATCTTAATAGTAGAAAGGTCCTGATAGAAAGGTTCTGACAGAAGGGCCTACCAAAGGAGACGCATCATGAGGAAATTAGATTTTCGAGCAGCACGTATCGCAGCACGATTTCGAACCTTGACATCGATGGTGGCCATGGGGGTCATGGTCATGCTTTTCAGTCCAGCCTCGGCCCAGGCGCAAATTGAGCTCAAGCTGGGCCATGTGGGCAATCCGGGTTCGTTGTTTCAGCTAAGCGCCGACGAATTTGCAAGGCGTGTCAATCCAAAATTGGGCAGTAAATACAAGGTGGTGGTGTTTGGATCCAGTCAACTGGGGGGCGACAAGGAAATGCTGCAAAAGCTTAAGCTCGGCACTCTTGACATGGCCTTGCCATCGACCGTGATGTCGTCCGAAGTCGATTTGTTCGGCATTTTCGAGATGCCCTATATCGTCAAAGATCGCGCTCATATGAAGCGCATCGAAAAAGCCATTTTCTGGCCCAAGCTTGAGCCAGCGGCCGAGGCGAAAGGATTGAAGGTTTTGGCGGTGTGGGAAAACGGTTATCGCGATATCACCAATAATAAACGACCCATCGTCGTTCCGTCTGATCTGAAAGGCATCAAACTGCGTGTGCCCAAAGGGAAATGGCGCGTGAAAATGTTTCAGGAGTACGGCGCCAATCCCAGCCCCATGGCGTTTTCGGAACTGTTCAGCGCTTTGCAGACGGGGGTCATGGACGGCGAAGAAAATCCCTTGACGCAAATTTACTCCGCTAAGCTCCAGGAGGTGCAAAAGTACCTTTCGTTATCGGGCCACGTCTATACGCCTGCTTACCTGACAGTTGGCTTGAAGCACTATCAAAAACTGCCCGCCAACGTACGGAAAATACTGGAAGATACCGCCAAAGAAACCCAGGCCTATGTGTATGCAACGGCTGAAAACCAGGAAACCGATCTGCTAAAGAAACTGAAGGACAGCGGCATGCAGGTCAACGCAGTCGATAAACCCGCCTTCATTGCCGCCAGCAAGCCGATTTATGAAGAGTTCGGCAAAGAGGTCAAGGGCGCCAAGGAACTGATCGACGAGGCCGTTGCCTTGGGCAAATAAGCAGGGGTAAACGAAATGCACGATTCTCCGCCATTCATGCACGAAAGCCTGATGCACCGTTTTCGTTATCGCTACGGCCAGGTGCTTGAATGGGTGGTGGCTTCCTTGATGATCATTCTCGCGCTTGAGGTGACGGTTGGCGTCATCTTTCGAACCCTGGGTCATTCATTGGTCTGGTATGACGAAACCGCATCGATCCTGCTAGCGTGGCTGACCTTTTACGGCTCGGCCCTGGCATCGGTGCGGCGTGCCCATATTGCCTGCCCTGAACTGGTCGACAGGTTGCCGTCCGCCGCCCGGCGGCTGATCAATATTGTGGCGCAGGTGCTGGTGATTGCTTTCTTTGCCTTATTCGGCTGGATCGGCTTTTCGATCATGCCTGTTCTGGCCGGCGAGTCCCTGGTGAGCCTGTCTTTCGTGTCGGTCAATTTCGCTCAATCGGCGATTCCGGTCAGTGCGGCGCTAATCGTTCTGGCCGAACTGATGCACCTGATTGATCTGGTCAATCGGACCGAACCTCGCCCGGATTCTGCGGCATTGGCCGACAGTCTGCAATGACTTTCAGGGGATCATTATGATCATGTTGCTGCTCTTTGGCGTCGTGCTGATCCTGGTCGTGATCAATGTGCCGATTGCCGTGGCGCTGGGTATTGTCGCCGTGTCGGCCATGGTTTGGAGCCATGGGCTCGCCACTTTGCCCAATGTAGCGCTGGTGACCTTTAACGGCGCCACCAATTTTCCGCTGCTGGCCATACCGCTGTTCATTCTGGCCGGTGCGATCATGAATGCGTCAGGCATTTCGCAGCGCCTGATTGCGTTTGCCTCATCCTTGTTCGGGTGGATCCGCGGCGGCCTGGCGCACGTGTCGATCGGGTCATCACTGTTCTTTGCCGAGATTTCGGGTTCGGCTGTGGCTGATGTGGCCGCATTGGGGTCGATACTGATTCCTGGCATGAAAGCCAAAGGCTATCCTGCGCCGATGGCTGCGGCCACCATGTCTTCGGCGTCCACGCTGGCCATCATCATTCCGCCTTCGATTCCAATGATTCTTTATGCGGTGATGGCCGAGACGTCGGTCGTGCAGATGTTTGTGGCCGGCATTGTGCCGGGCGCTCTCGGTGGGCTGGGTCTGATGGGTGTCGCCACGTTTCTTGCGCGGCGCTACAACTTGCCGCGCGAGGAAGCATTTTCGATCAAACGCGTCAGTAAAACAGCTCGTGAAGCGTTGTGGGCATTCGTGCTGCCAATTATTATTCTGGGCGGCATTTTTGGCGGCCTTGTGACGGCCACAGAGGGCGCGGCGCTGGCGGTGGTGGCGGCGCTGTTCGTGGGCCTGGTTGTTTACCGGGAGCTCAACTTCAGGCAGTTGAAGAAAGCCATATTGGAAGGCGGCGTGCAAACCGCTATCGTGATGCTGCTGGTCGCCACCAGTGCGCTGTTGGGCACGTATTTGTCTGAAGTTCAGGCACCGCAAGCGCTGGCGCATGCGGTGTCGGAATTTACGTCGAACAAATGGGTGGTGTTGGCGCTGTTGAATGTGCTGTTCTTGTTCCTTGGGATGTTTCTGCATTCGGCGGCGGCCATTATTCTGGTGATACCTGTGGTGATGCCGCTGGTTCGTCAGATGGGTATCGATCCCATCCATTTTGGCCTGATCGTGACCATCAATCTGGGCATAGGTCAGCAAACGCCGCCGGTCGCCAGTGTGTTGATGGTGGCGTGTTCCATTGCCAAGTCTTCGGTATGGGAGGTCACCAAGGTCAACATTTGGTACATCGGCATATTGGTGGCGACACTGCTGATGGTGACCTACGTGCCAATCACCGGCCTGGGTCTGGTGGATCTGTTTTATCGATAAATCGTGTAGTCAGGATGCAGTCAGGAGCGGCGATGTCTGATCAGATTCAAAAAGAGCGCAACAATTCGATTGTTACTGTCGTGCTTAACCGGCCTGAAAAGCTCAATGCTCTCACTAAACCGATGTGGCGGGAGCTGGGGGAGATGATCAATGCCTTGTCGGCCGATGATTCCGTGCGCTGTGTTGTACTGCGCGGCGCTGGTGAGAAATCGTTTTCGCCGGGCAATGATATTTCCGAGTTCAAGACCCAGCGCGCCAACAAGGCTCAGGCAATTGATTATGGCCGCGTGATGCATGCGACAACGACAGCACTGGCCAATTGCCCGATTCCGCTGGTGGCGCAGATTCATGGCCTTTGCGTTGGGGGAGGGCTTGAGATCGCTGCCTTGTGCGATATTCGGATTTGCGGTGAATCGAGCCGCTTTGGCGCGCCCATCAAGAACTTGGGCCTGGTTATGGCTTATCCGGAAATGGCACCGCTGGTGCGTCTGGTGGGGAGCGCGGTCGCCCTGGAAATTTTGCTGGAAGGGCGTATTTTTGGTGCGAGTGAAGCCTATGCGAAGGGTTTGGTGACGCGAGTGGTTGCCGATGAGCTTGTAGCGGACGAAGCGGGGGCTGCGGCGCAGCGTATTGCCGATGGGGCGCCACTGGTTGCACGATGGCACAAGAAATTCGCGCGCAGGCTGGCCGATCCGCAGCCGATCCCAGATGCGGACTATGACGAGTGCTTCGATTGTTTCGATACCGAAGATTTTCGTATCGGCTATGCGGCGTTTCTCGCTAAACGCAAGCCCGGCTTCCTGGGCAAATAAGTGGATCGTCACATGAAGGAAAACACTGTTCATCCGGGCCCTCTGGCGGGCTTGCGCGTGCTTGAGCTGGCGCAAATCATGGCCGGCCCTACCTGCGGCATGATGTTGGCTGATATGGGCGCCGATGTGATCAAGGTCGAGAAGCTGCCTGGCGGCGATGACTCGCGCGGCTACCGCGAGCCGCGTGTCAATGGCGTCTCGGCGCCCTTCATGATCCTTAATCGGAACAAACGCGGCATGGCGCTTAATCTCAAGCACGCACAGGGCCGCGAAATTTTGCTGCGCATGGTGGTGGACGCCGATGTGTTGATCGAAAACTATCGTCGCGGCACATTGGAAAAATTGGGGTTGGGCTATGACGTGTTGGCCAAGGTCAACCCAGGTCTGATTTACTGCGCAGTGTCGGGCTATGGGCGCGATGGCCCGTATGGCGACAAGGCGGGTTTCGATTTGATCGCTCAAGGGTTTGCCGGATTAATGTCGATTACCGGCGAACCGGGCCGGCCGCCCGTCAAAACCGGTAATTCGATTGCGGATGTCAATGCCGGAATTCTGGCGGTTGCAGGTATCACCGCTGCCTATGTGCACAAGCTTAAAACGGGCCAGGGCCAGGTGGTTGACACGTCCCTGATGGAAGCGGCGTTGCAACAAACCTACTGGCACGCCGCCACCTTTTTTGCGACTGGCGAGTCGCCCGGGCCAAGCGGCTCGGCTCATTTGCTGGCCGCCCCTTATCAGGCGTTTCGCACGAGCGATGGATGGATCAATATCGGCGGCGCCAATCAGGCCAACTGGGATCGCATAGTCGAGGTGCTTGGTCACCCCGAATGGCGTGATGACCCGCGCTATGCCAGCAATAGCGCACGCATGGAAAATTTGCGGCTATTGACGGCGGCCATGGATGCTGTGCTGGCGCAGCACGATCAAGCCTATTGGCTTGCCGCTTTTGATCGTGCGGGCGTTCCTGCCGGGCCGGTGCACACGATAGGCCAGGCCTTGTCACACCCTCAAACCCTGGCGCGCGGCATGGTGGTTGATCTGGAGCACCCGCAAGCGGGCTCGGTCAGGGCCTTGGGTTGCCCGATACATTTCTCCAAAACACCGACCCGTATTACGCGTCCGGCACCGATGCTCGGCGAGCATACGCGTGAATTGCTGCGCGAATATAGATATACCGAAGTGCAAATTGATGGTTTTATCGCCCAAGGAGTGGTCGAGTAGAGGCTTGCCGGATTGCAATAGGAGATTATGGCAAACTGCGGTTATGATGATGATCTGCTTGATCATATGGTGCAGACCGAGGATAGCGATGAAATTTTTTGCACTTGAGCACAGCCCAGTCGCTTATGCGGCTGATTTTGTTGTGTACCCGGTAAGTATTCTTGTGGGGCTCTTCGCCGTGTTGTTTTACACGCCGGTTGGGCGTTGGCCGATGCTTGCTCTGGCCTTCGCGCTGGGGCTGGCCGCGTGGAGCCTGATCGAATATGTCTTGCACCGCCATATCCTGCATGGCCTGCAACCTTTCAAACGCTGGCACGAGGAACATCACAAACGGCCTTATGCCTTGATAGGCACCTCTACCGTGGGCAGCATGCTATTGATTGCGGCGCTAGTGTTTGCGCCGGTGTTTTTGTTGACCGACGCTGGGCTGGCGCTTGCCGCGACCTTGGGCGTGATGTGCGGGTATTTGTTTTATGACGTGATGCATCATGCCTCCCACCATTGGCGGGCCAAAAGCGGCGGCTGGTTCCAGTCGCGCAAGCGCGCTCATGCCTTGCACCACCAGCCGGGAGCCAATGTGTATTACGGGGTGACCACCTCGTTCTGGGACTGGGTTTTCGCGACTCGCCCAAAAAACGGATAGCTGGGGTCGTTGTAACCCGGGCTTGAAGGGTGCCCGGGGCTGACCAGGCTATCGACCAGGGCTTCCTCTTTGGCGGAGATCTCGATATCTAAGGCAGGGTAGTAGTCTTCCATTTGAGCCAGGGTGCGTGGCCCTGCTATCACTGCGCTGACTAATGCATTGGCTAGAACCCATGCTGTGGCAAAGTGTCCGGGTTTTATATTGCGTGCTTCGCAATGCCGCTGCAGCGTTTGTGCAATCAACAGCGATTCTTCGCGGAACTCGGTCTCCATCATGCGTTTGTCGCCGCGCGCTGCGCGCGTGCTGTCGGCGGGGCTTTGTCCGGGCAGGTATTTGCCTGTTAACACCCCGCGGGCAATAGGGCTGTATGACGCCACGCCTAGTCCGTAGTGCGCGCAGGCCGGCAAAATTTCCACTTCGGGCCCGCGATTGAGCAGGTTGTAATAAGGCTGGCACACGATGGGCGCAGGCACGTTGGCTATTTCGCATAAACGAATGATTTCGGCAATACGCCAGCCCCGGAAGTTGGAGACACCGAAGGCGCGGATTTTACCCTCGCGGATCAGGTCGCCCAGGGCTCGCACGGCTTCTTCCAGGTTTTCTCCATGAAAATCGCGGTGCAGGTAAAGGATGTCGACATAATCGGTCGCCAGGCGTTGCAGGCTGTTGTCCACCTCGCGCATCATCCAGCTGCGCGAATAATGCGATTGGTTCGGTTGTGCGCTCATGGCGTTGCCCAGCTTGGTCGCCAATACCCAGTCATGACGACTGGCCTGCAGTAGCTTGCCCACCATTTGTTCCGACCCGCCATTGGTGTAGACGTCGGCGGTGTCGATGAAGTTGACTCCGTGGTCGTGGGCCGAGGCCACGATGCGCTGCGCTTCGTCCAACGCGGTCTGGTCGCCGAACATCATAGTGCCCAGACACAAGGCCGACACTTTGAGATTGCTTCTTCCTAAACGTCGATATTGCATGATTTACTTATCCGGTTCGGGTGACAAGGAGCTTGCGCTCAGTGAGGGGGGCGATATGCAAGCCGAGCTTGTCCGCTCTGGCGCGCAATGTGCATGAAGCCATGGGGTAAAAGTAGCACAAAATGTGTTTTCCGTAGCGGCTCTTGTTGTAGGTACTTGTTGTAGGTACTTGTTGTAGGTACTTGTTGTAGGTACTTGTTGTAGCGGCACCCCTTGTGGGTGCCATATAGTTCAGAACCGAGATGTAGCGGCACCCCTTGTGGGTGCCATATAGTTCAGAACCGAGACATGTCTTGCATCGATGACAGGCACAAGGCCTGTCTCTACAAACGTATCCGTCGCCCTGGCCGAAAATCAGCCAGTCTTGCAACGTATTCACTACAGTTGTAACAAAGGCCGTTATTATCGAACTGTCGTGGTCTTGCAATGTCCAAACATCATGAGACAAATTACGGTTGGCGCGGCGAAACGCCTGTTTTTTTCGCTCGGCGTATTGACGGTTTTGGGCGGTTGCGCCGTTTATCCCGCGGGTTATTCTTCGTATGGCTACTCCGATAGCTATGGGCAACCCGTTTATGTGCAGTCGATGCCGGCATATGTGGCGCCCGCTCCCGTATATGTAGCACCCGCCCCGGTTTATATTGCTCCGCCTGTGTCTTTGAACTTCGGCTTTGGTTGGTGGGGCGGTGGCGATCGTGATGACGGCTGGGGAGGTCGGCATGGCCGCGGCTGGCGTCGCTAGCGCATGGAGCGCTACAGCCCTTTTTCGACCATGTCCAGCAGGCGCTGGCCAATGATGGCTGTTTGTGCCGCAGTAAGGCTATGCAAGGGGCCTTCAATAATAAGCATGGCCAGGCCGTGTACGGCCGACCAAGCCAGGTATTCGGCCCCTTCGCGGCGATTCGGGGCAAGCAAGCCGGCTTCGACTAGCCTGTCGAGCGCAAAGCCCAGCAATTGATAGGGGTTAAGGCCCGTAGCGCCCGTTTTTGCCGGGTCGGTGTCCTGTTCAACTTGATCAGTGGCTGCAAACGCTGTGCGAAACAGGCCTGTTTCGGTTTGAGCGAATCGTAAATAAGCGGTGCCCACGGCGCGCACACTGGCGCGGGCGGATTGAGCCGTATTTTTGCCCTGATGCAGTTGGGCCAATTCAGCTTCCATTACCGTGGCCAGTTTGGAAAGAGCGGCTGCGCGTACTGCCCGCAACAATTCGTGTCGACTGGCGAAATGGCGGTACGCGGCGTTGGGCACCACGCCTGCGCGGCGGGTGGCTTCGCGCAGTACGATCGCATCGGGGCCACCCTCGCGCGCCAGGTCAATTCCTGCTTCCAGAAGCGCGTGGCGCAGATCTCCGTGGCGATAAGTGCTGCGCGCCGGCGGTCGGCTTACATTGGCTTTCATTATTCCTCCAATACATGTAGACACTGTACATTATCCTTGTTATTATTTTGTGTACAGCGTACACAAATAATGAAGCATTACTTCAAAGTGAACCTGTCGTCTTTCAACATTCTTGTGTTGTTATCCCAAACCCTGAAGGAGATTGCCATGCAAGTCCTACCCTATCTGTTTTTTGATGGCCGCTGTGAAGAGGCTGCTAATTTTTATTGCAGCACGCTCGGTGCCGAAATCACGATGCTTATGCGCATGAAGGATGGTCCAGAGCCCACCGAAGAATGCAAAGCCCAGATCCCCGCAGGATCCGAGAACAAGATCATGCACATGAGCTTGCGTATTGGCGAGGGCACGGTGCATGCGTCCGATGGCCGATGTCAGGGCAAGCCAGACTTCAAAGGGTTCTCACTGTCGTTAAATCCTAGCGACGATGCCGAGGCGGAGCGCCTGTTCGCGGCGCTGGCCGAAGGTGGGCAGGTGCAGATGCCCATGGGCAAGACTTTCTATGCCTCGCGCTTTGGCATGGTTGTCGACCGTTTCGGCGTGTCTTGGATGGTTATTGTGCCGTCCTGAATAGGCTTATTGCGGCAGATTATTGGCCGCCTATACCGCGTCTCTCGCGCATCGCGCGGCCGATGGCGGCCAGCTCGTCATCACCGAGCAGGCGCGCTGCCATTGGCAGCAGGTCATCTTCTTCAAGTTTGATGTGGCGTTCGTACAGGCCGGTAAATGCCTCGATGTCGTCGGCCGGCAGACTAACGGGCTGACCTGCAGCGATATGTTCCAGTTTTTGGCGCAAGCTCTGCCAATGTACCTCCAGTACGCGATGATCGTCTGCCAGGCCTTGCGTCATTTCTCGCAGGCAGACTGCGTCGGAGCCTGCCATGGATTCGATCAGGGCGGGGAACAGGTTTTCTTCTTCATCTGTATGGTGCTGCGGTGCCGCCGTGTCGAAATAGCGCATGACGTTCGTGGCTGCCGTGCGTGCCTGCTCATCTGGGCCATACTGGGTTACGTGCAAGGCCAGCCGCTTTAGCGTGGCGCATTGGCGTTCAATCCGAATGTGGCAGGCCGCCAGCATTTCCAGCGGCGCTTCTGTGCTCGCGGCAGGGCCGGAGAAACCTGGAAAATTTTCATTCATGGCGTTGACTTGGTTTGGCGGGCTTTATGGCACCCACAAGGGGTGCCACTACAAATACATACCCGTCGCTGATGTAGCGGCACCCCTTGTGGGTGCCATAAAAACGTGCCGATCAATGTAGCGGCACCCCTTGTGGGTGCCATTAAAAACGTGCCGATCAAGATGGCGTCCCAGGGTGGCGCCTGCATTAATCGCGGATCATCCATCTGTTAAAAACCGACCCCGCGCATGACTATTTCAGGCCTGGTGTTTTTTAATCCAGGCAACGTACTGATCCATCCAGCTTTGCAGGAATTTCTGGCTGTCTGCGCCGACGTTGCCGGCAGCATCGAACAGGCCTTCTTTGTGCTGAAGAAATACTTCTGGCTGCCCCATTGTCGGCGCGTTCAGGTATGCCAGCACGTTGCGCAAATGTTGTTGCGCCAAAGCCGTACCTATGGCGCCCACCGATATGCCCAGCACCCCTGCGGGCTTGCCGGCCCAAGCGTTTTGCCCGTAGGGGCGCGAGGCGTGGTCAATAGCGTTTTTAAGCACACCTGGCATTGAGCGGTTGTACTCGGGTGTAACGAAAATCAGGCCTTGCGAGGCAGCGATTTCGGCTTTCAGGCGTTTGACGGGTACGGCCTGATTCGCATCGTCGTCCTGGTTGTACAGCGGCAGGTCGCTGATCTGTACCTGTTTGAACGAGAAATCGGATGGCGCGAGTTTGGCCAATGCGTTAGCCAGCTTGCGGTTGAGTGAATCTTTGCGCAGACTGCCGACGACAACTGCAATTTGAATTTGACTCATGGTGAGTTCCTGAGAAAGGGGTGAGGGTAAATATAGACCATCCGAATGGTTTGCTGCAACTATACTCGGCTATCGGGTTTTGCAATTGGTGTAATGGCAGCCACAAGGGCTGCCGCTACAAATACGTATCCGTGAATTTTGTAGCGACAGGCCTTGTGCCTGTCATCTCCGCAAGTATTGTCTTGATTGCCGAATGGGCGACCACATGGGTCGCCCCTGCAGACGCGACGGGCACGTACTCAACACCGCAAATTTTATTGTGTGGCCATGGCCGAATATCGGCTGAAAATGGCTTTGGCAACGTCTTGCTGACGGTGGTCGCGGCGTTCCAGCATGCCGATGTCGCGCGTGATGGGTCCCAATTCTTCGGGCAGAGGCAACGTTCGCAGATCGTTGATGTCCGTCCACTTGACAGTATGCAGCAGTGGCAAGATAGTGACCCCCACGCCGTGCCTGACTAGATCCAACACCTGCTCGATGGCGTTCAATTCAAGGAAATCATCGGGCGCAACGCCCATTTTTTTTAGTACACGGTCGATCTGCGCGCCTGTATGCTGGAATCGGTCAAAGCGCAGAAAGGGGTTGGTCTTGAGTATGTCCTTGGGGTCGTCGCCCTGCACGGACATCGGCGTGATGACGCGCAGCGGCTCCTGGTACAGCATTCTCCATCTGGTGCCAGCCACTTTTTTCCCCGTGCCTACGACCAGTGCCGCGTCGATGTCGCCATTGTCGACCTTATGGCTGAGTTCGCTCGACTTGCCCGAGACCAGCCGGATTTCCAATCGTCGATGTTCGCTTTTCAGGCGCGACACGACGATGGCCAAAAGGCTCATGCACGATACGATGGCGCCCACCGTCAGGCTCCCGACAAATTCTCCCGGAGCCGGTTTGGGCCTGCGCATTCGTTCGTATTGTTCAAGCAGTTGCTCGATTTCCGGCAACAACTCTTGCCCGGCAGCGTTAAGCGCGGCCAGGCGGCCGCTGCGATCAAATAGCGTTCGTCCGAATTCGTCTTCAAGCGCCCGCATTTGCAGACTGACGGCTGCCTGGGTCAGGCCAACATGATCGGCCGCATCGGAAAATGAGCCATGATGAGCGACGGCCACGAAGGTGCGCATGAAGCGAAGCAGGCTCATAAGAAAATATTGTGAATGAAATATTAAAAATAAATTGATTTAATGATTGCGTGATAGTAGCTTATAAGCCCCTTATATCTATCCGTCCGCCATGAAAAATTTCAATTGGTCCAATCCCTACCTCACCAGCCGTATTCCCTTGTTCGCCCGCAACGTGGTTTCTACCTCTCATCCGCTGGGATCTCAGGCGGGTTTACGCATGTTGCTCAAAGGGGGCAACGCCGTTGACGCCGCCATCGCGGCGGGTGCGATGATGGTGCTGGTGGAGCCGGTATCCTGCGGGATAGGGGGGGATTGCTTTGCCATCGTGTGGGACGGCAAAAAATTGCATGGCCTGAATTCCTCCGGCGTGGCGCCCGCTGCCTGGAATCTGGAGTATTTCAAACGACGTCACGGGGTTGACGGCAATGGCCTGGCCAATCAGCCTATACGTGGATGGGATACGGTCACGGTGCCAGGCGTGGTGGCAGGCTGGGCCGCCTTGCACGAAAAATTTGGCAAACTGCCGTTTGAAGACTTGTTCGAGCCGGCCATTGAGATTGCCCAGCGCGGTTATGCCGTGCCGCCCATCGTGGCGGGCAAATGGGCCAATGCGGTGGGCGAACTGAAAAATCAGCCCGGTTATGCCCAGACCTTCATGCCCAAGGGCAGGGCGCCTGAAATTGGAGAGATCTTTCGTTTCTCAGGCGCCGCAGCAACGCTCAAGCGTATTGCGCAAAGCCACGGTCGCGATTTTTACGAAGGCGAACTCGCTGAAAAAATTGTGGCCTTCAGTCGCGCGGGCGATGGCGCGATGACGCTGGCTGATTTGCGCAATTATCGGCCCGAATGGGTCGAGCCCTTATCCAAAAACTATCATGGCTATACCGTGCACGAAATCCCGCCCAACGGGCAGGGCATCGCTGCGCTGATGGCGTTGGGGATGCTTGAGCACTTCGATTTGCGTCAAATTCCGGTTGATTCGGTACAGTCGCAGCACTTGCAGATCGAGGCCATGAAGCTGGCGTTTGCCGACCTGTATCGGTATGCGGCCGATGCGCGGGCCATGGATGTTTCGCCCGCCCAGATGCTGGACGATAACTATTTGAAGAGCCGTGCGGCGCTCATTTCCCGGGATCGTGCGGGAGCCTATCAGGCAGGTCGCCCACATTCGGGTGGGACGATTTATCTGTCGGCGGCCGATGAAAGCGGCATGATGATTTCCTTCATTCAATCGAACTACATGGGTTTCGGATCCGGGGTGGTTGTGCCCGATACCGGGATCAGTCTGCAGAATCGGGGCGTCGGGTTTTCGATGGATCCGCAGTCGCCCAATGTTGTGGCGGGAGGCAAGCGGCCTTTTCATACGATTATTCCGGGGTTCCTCACCAAGGACGGCAAGCCGGTCATGAGTTTTGGTGTAATGGGCGGCGACATACAGCCCCAGGGGCATGTACAAACCCTGGTGCGAATGATCGATTACGATCAGCAACCGCAAGCGGCATGCTGCGCGCCGCGCTGGAAAGTCAATCGCGATTTTTCCCTGGATATCGAGCCGAACATGGGTGCCGATACCGTTGCCGGCCTCAAATTGCTTGGGCATACATTCAAGTCGGTCTACGATCCGTATATGGACTTCGGTGCCGGTCAGTTTGTCTGGCGTCTGTCCGACGACAATGAGCATGGGTATGTGGCGGCAAGCGATAGCCGGCGTGATGGCCAGGCCGTCGGGTTTTAACAAAATAAATTATCAGGAGACAAAACGATGAAAAAAATCACTATGGCGCTGGGTGGAATCTTGCTGGGCGTAGCGGCTACGGCCAGCTTTGCCCAGACGTTGCGCATCGGCATGCAAGAAGACCCCGACACGCTGGATCCGGCGCGTTCGCGCACCTATGTGGCGCGTATTGTCTTTGCCTCTTTGTGCGATAAATTGGTCGACATCAATGCCAAGCTGCAATTTGTTCCTCGCCTGGCGACCTCGTGGTCGTGGAGCCCGGACAACAAGGTCTTGACGTTCAAATTGCGCAATGACGTGGTCTTTCACGATGGCACGCACTTTGATGCGGCCGCAGCCAAAGCCAATCTGGATCGTGATCGAACCATGCCTGAAAGCATGCGCAAAGGTGAGTTGGCGTCCGTCGCACAGGTGGATGCGCCTAATCCCACTACACTGGTGATTACGGTCAAGCAGCCTGATGCAACATTGCTTGCGCAATTGTCGGATCGCGCGGGCATGATGCTGTCGCCCAAGAGTTTTGCGGGCGCCAATAGCGCCTCGACCGTTGGACGCCACCCGGTTTGTTCGGGCCCGTACAAGTTTGTCGAGCGCGTGCAAAATGATCGCATCGTGCTTGAAAAATTCGACAAATATTACGATGCCAGCGATTATCATTTTCAGAAGCTGGTGTTCATGCCCATTCCGGACACCACGGTGCGCTTGCAGAATTTGCGATCTGGCAGCATCGACATCCTTGAACGCTTGAACCCAAGCGACGTGGCGCAGGTCAAGTCCGACCCAAATCTGGTTTTCAAACCGGTAACGGGTCTGGGTTTTCAGCAGTTCATGTTCAACACCAACAACGGCCCCAGATCCAAAACCAATCCGTTCGCCAACAAGCTGGTGCGGCAAGCCTTCCAGCTGACTATTGATCGCGATGCCATCAATAAGGTCATAGGCGGTGGTATTTTCGTGCCGGCGCAGCAGCCCTTTCCGCTTGCCAGCCCTTATTACAGCGACAAGTTCCCGGTTACCAAGCCCGATATCGCCCGCGCCAAGGCATTGTTGAAGAAAGCTGGCATGACAACGGTCAAGGCCGAGCTCAGCTTTGGCAACAACACCATCGCCTCCTCAACCGCCGAAATGGTGCAAGCCATGGCCGCGCAGGCCGGGTTCCAGCTGAGCCTGCGTCCGACCGAATATGCCGCAATGCTGGCCGACGATGCCAAGGGTAATTTTCAGGTAGACATGCGCGGCTGGTCGGGCCGCGTAGACCCCGACGGCAACATTTATAATTTTGTGACCTGCGGGGGCTCATTGAATGACGGCAAGTATTGCAACCCCGAGGTTGATAAATTGCTTAAGGAAGCCCGCACAGTGCCTGATACGGCCAAGCGCAAAGCCATCTACGATAAGGCACAGGCCATTTTGCAAGATGATCTGCCCAGCATGTATACCTATTACCAGCCCTGGCCGTTTGTTGTGCGTAAAAAGGTGCAGGGCTTTGTCCCGTTCCCTGACGGCATGATCCGCCTCAAAGGTGTTTCGTTTGCCAAAGGGTAAGGCGGAGTAACGCCGACGCGGCAGGATATCCCGTATGTTCAAGCTTATTTTACGTCGCATCATCGTGGCCATACCAACGCTGATATTGGTATCCATGATGGTGTTCGGCCTACAGAGAATCTTGCCTGGCGACCCGGTGCTGGCAATGGCGAGCGAAGAACGCGACCCGGCGGTGCTGGCCTATCTGCGCGAAAAATATCGGCTTAATGATCCTATCCCGATACAGTACTTCGCCTGGATCAAACAGGTGGGGCAGGGAAATCTGGGCATATCCTTGCGTACCGACATCCCGGTCACGACTCTTATCGCTCAAAAGCTGCCGGTCACGATTCAATTGGCCAGCATGGCCATGATTCTGGCCATATGCATGGGAATTCCGTTAGGCATTCTGGCTGCCGTCAAAAAAGGGACGCGAATTGAGTTCGGCGCCAATATGCTGGCGCTCTCGGGCATGTCCATCCCGAATTTCTGGCTAGGTATTCTCCTGATCATGCTGGTGGCGGTTAAATGGAGGTGGCTGCCGGCCTCGGGGTTTGTTCCTCCCAGCGAGGATTTGTGGCTGTCTTTTAAAACCATGTTGATGCCGGCCGTCGTGTTGTCCACGGTGATCAGCGCCTACCTGATGCGCCACACGCGCTCGGCCATGCTGGAGGCGTTAAGCGCCGATTACGTGCGCACGGCGCGCGCCAAAGGGGCTTCGGAATCGGCCGTGGTATTACGCCATGCCTTGCGCAATGCGCTGATGCCAATCGTGACGCTGGTGACGATACTGTTCGGTGAATTGCTGGCGGGTGCGGTGCTCACCGAGCAGGTTTTCGGCATACCCGGCTTTGGCAAACTGCTGGTGGACGCTGTGTTCAATCGCGACTATGCGGTTGTCGAAGGAATTGTGCTGTGCATTTCCTTCGGATTCATAGCGCTGACGCTGGTCGCCGACATTTTGTATATTCTGGTCAACCCGCGTTTGAGGTATGCATGAGCGCGCAGACCATCAATGCCGGGCTGATCGTCCCGCAGCGGCGCAAGAGCCGCGCCTGGGGCAAATTCAAGCGCAATCGCTCGGCCATGTTGGGTGGCCTGGTTGTTTTGTTTTTTGTTCTGGTAGCCGTGTGTGCGCCGCTACTTGCGGGCTACGATCCCATACAGGTCAGCTTCTCGACGATACGCAATGCGCCCTCTGCGGCGCATTGGTTTGGCACCGACGAATTAGGGCGCGATATTTTTTCCCGCATGGTATATGGCGCACGCGCGTCGCTCATTGCAGGCATGGCGTCCGTGCTGATTGCTTTGGTGGTGGGCGTGCCGTTTGGGCTGCTGGCGGGCTATTTCGGCGGTTGGATCGATGGCTGCATATCGCGGGTCACCGAGGCCCTTTTTTCCATTCCCTTTCTCATTCTGGCCATTGCGCTTGCCGCGTTTCTTGGCCCCAGCCTGATCAACGCCATGCTTGCCATTGGGGTGTCGGCCGCGCCGCTACTCATACGGCTGACGCGCGGGCAGGTCTTGGCTATTAAAAATGAAGACTATGTGCAAAGCACACGCTCGCTTGGGGCGTCCAATACGCGCATCATTGTGCGTCATATTTTGCCCAACGTGATGCCCCCGCTGATTGTCCAGGCCACTATCCTGATTGCCAAAGCCATTATTGCCGAGGCCAGCCTGTCGTTCCTGGGCCTGGGCTTGCAGCCTCCCAGCCCTTCCTGGGGATCCATGCTCAACACTGCTAAAGATTTCATGGTGCAGGCGCCATGGATGTCGGTCTTTCCCGGTCTGGCCATTTTTCTAGTGGTGCTTGGGTTCAATTTGTTGGGTGATGGCTTGCGCGATGCGCTCGATCCGCGACAGGACGCGTAAATGACATCGACCATGAATGTGACATCGACCATGAATGAAAAGCGCGTCATTCAGGTTTCAGGTCTGAGCGTTGTATTCAAAACGCCTGATCGTGCGGTTGACGCGGTGAGCAATGTCTCCTTTCATGTCGACCGAGGCGAAACACTGGCGATTGTCGGGGAGTCCGGGTCGGGAAAATCAGTGACTTCCTTGTCCCTGATGCGTCTGGTCGAATTTGGCGCGGGCCGCATTACGCAAGGCGAAATCCTGCTGCGTCGGCGCAGCAATGAAGTGTTGAATCTGGCCACCGCCTCCGAGGCTGTCATGAAAACGGCGCGCGGCGCTGATATTGCAATGATTTTTCAAGAGCCGATGACCTCGCTGAACCCGAGCTTCACGGCGGGCCGGCAAATTGCCGAAGCCTTGGAATTGCATCAGGACATGAATTCGGCACAAGCGCGCGCCGAAACATTGCGCCTGCTCGAAATCGTACGTATTCCGGATGCGCGCGCCATCCAGGATCGATATCCTCATCAGTTGTCGGGCGGGATGCGCCAGCGCATCATGATTGCAATGGCGCTGTCATGCAAGCCTCAAGTACTGATCGCCGACGAACCCACGACAGCGCTGGATGTGACGATCCAGGCCCAAATTCTGCAATTGATTCGCCAGCTGCAGCAGGATATGGACATGGGCGTGATTTTCATCACGCACGATATGGGCGTGGTGGCAGAGGTCGCCGATCGCGTGATGGTGATGTATCGCGGTGAAAGCGTCGAAGAGAACTCGTCGGACGAAATATTTTTGCGGCCCAGTCATCGCTACACCAAAGCCCTGCTGTCCGCCGTGCCCAGGCTGGGCGCCATGACTGGCGTGCGTGACCCCACGCCATTTGTGCTGCTGGGCGCCGAGGTTTCGGATAGCCCGGGCACGGCTGCGCCCGCCTCGCTGCCCAGCACTGTGAAGCACGAGGGTGGGCCGATTCTGCAAGTCGATAAACTGGTGGCCCGGTTCGACATCTCCAGCGACTGGCTCGGGCGGGTAAAGAAGCGTGTGCATGCAGTCGAGCAGGTCAGCTTCGATATGTACCCCGGAGAAACACTGGCGCTGGTAGGCGAGTCGGGTTGCGGCAAAACCACGACGGGGCGGTCGCTGGCGAGGCTGGAAAGCGTGCGTGCCGGGAAGATCATTTTTCAGGGACAGGATATAGGCCATTTGCGCAGTGCCGAAATGCAAGCCTTGCGCCGCAATATTCAGTTTGTTTTCCAGGATCCATTCGCCTCGCTCGACCCACGCGTGACCATAGGCTATTCGATCATGGAGCCGCTGCTGATTCATGGCGTGGCCAGCGGGCGGGCGGCCCAAGAGCGGGTGCGCTGGCTGATGGACAAGTGCGGCCTCAGCCCCGAGATGATAGACCGCTATCCGCATGAGTTCTCGGGGGGGCAAAGGCAGCGCATATGCATCGCCCGGGCGCTGGCTTTGAACCCGAAAATTGTGATTGCCGATGAATCGGTATCGGCCCTGGATGTATCGATACAGGCCCAGATCGTGAATTTGCTGCTCGATCTGCAGCGCGAATTTGGGCTGGCTATTCTGTTTATTTCTCACGATATGGCTGTGGTCGAACGCATTAGCCACCGGGTGGTGGTGATGTATCTGGGCCAAGTGGTGGAAATAGGGCCGCGGTCGGCCGTTTTTGAAAATCCGCAACACCCCTACACCAGGAAATTAATGGCTGCCGTGCCCATTGCCGATCCCAGCCGGCGCCATCGAGCTCATTCGCTGCTGGTCGACGAAATTCCCAGTGCTGTGCGCGATGTGGGCGATGAGCCGCAGGTTGCGCCGCTGGTCGAGGTGAGCCCTGGTCATTTCGTGGCACGTCATAGCGTTGGCGTTTATTAAGCAGAGGTGAACATACCCGTCGCAAACGTAGCGGCACTCCTTGTGGGTGCCATGATGATCAGCGATAAATGTTCGTGGGACCCACAAGAGCTGCCATTACTACAAATCGAAGTATTCATCCCTCCTCAGAGGCCTCATCATGCATAAAATAATCTTGAAGCTGGCGGCGGCGGCAGGCTTGCTAATGTCGGGCGTGGTATTTGCGTCGTTGTGATCGCAACTGTCCGACCGCGCCGGCATGATGCAAGCCTACGCGCTGAGGCCTTAATTTCCGCGGAGACATAAATGCCTGTGAACGTGACTGAGCCCGATTGGTCCATGGCGCCGCAAGGTTGGGACTGGGCATCACAAGACGAAGACGGTCGCTGGTTCTGGTACCGGGTCCAGCCTTTGCCCAGTATCGGTGGCGGGGTGTGGCGCGCGCCGTCACGTGCGCAGGTATTGGCTTGGACGGGGCAGCCCAACCCCGATTGGGTTCACACCTTGCGGCAACGCCCGGGCTAGGGCATTTTCGGTTGAAGTCTTTACGGAACTGAACGTGTTTCTGGCGCTATTTTTTGGGGCCGTTTTGGGTGGGGT